>JAHDGO010000034.1 GCA_020627605.1 Yoonia sp. | reverse complement strand
ATTCAGGCAATCAATGACGTCGATTGGAACAGCAAATACCTGTCCGTGCGGATCAACGGGCTCGACACACCTTATTGGTACAAAGACGTCGTCGATGTGCTGGAACAGGCAGGCGACCGTCTTGACCAGATCATGATCCCAAAGGTCGGTTGTGCGGCTGATGTCTATGCGGTGGATGCGCTGGTCACGGCGATTGAGCGGGCGAAAGGACGCAGCAAGCCGATCAGCTTTGAGGTGATCATCGAAAGCGCCGCTGGCATCGCCCATGTGGAAGAGATCGCCGCATCCTCCCCCCGCATGGCGGCGATGAGCCTTGGTGCTGCGGATTTCGCGGCCTCCATGGGGATGCAGACAACCGGCATCGGCGGCACGCAGGACAACTATTACATGCTGCATGGTGACACGCGGCACTACTCTGACCCGTGGCACTGGGCGCAGACGGCCATCGTTGCGGCATGTCGCACCCATGGGGTGTTGCCCGTGGACGGACCATTTGGCGATTTCAGCGACGACGAAGGCTACCGCGCGCAGGCACGCCGGTCGGCCACGCTTGGCATGGTTGGCAAATGGGCGATCCACCCGAAACAAATCGCGCTGGCCAACGAGGTCTTTACCCCGTCAGAAGAAGCCGTCGCCGAAGCACGCGAAATCCTCGCCGCGATGGAAGACGCGAAAGCGCGTGGCGAAGGGGCGACGGTCTATAAGGGCCGTTTGGTCGATATCGCGTCGATCAAACAGGCAGAGGTGATCGTGCGCCAGTCCGAGATGATCGCGGGCTGACGCAACAAGGGGTTACTGACCGGCCAGCGTCAGTTGCCCGGCCTGAAAGGCCGCGCGGCAGTCAGAGGCATCGCGCATGATATCCTCTTGCAACAGCGGCGTCGTTGTCATGCCGGGACCTGCAAAGCGCATGTCATCGCATTCGCCGTCATTGGACCATTCGCCACTGTCGTTGCCAAAATCGATGGTGCCATCCTTTGACACACCTGCCAGCGTCAGCTGACCAGCGTTATAGGCATTGCGGCAATCCGTTGCATCGGCCAATACGTCATCTTCCAGAAGCGGGGTGGATGTCAGGCCCGGCCCGGTAAACCGCCCGTCATCGCATTCGCCGTTGTTTGACCATTGGCTGCTGTCATCGCCAAAGTTGATCATCTGGGCCATGGCGGGACTGGCGAAGCCGACTGCGACTGCTGCGATCACGGGAAGAATACGCATTGGTTCATCCTTTCGTTGCGAAATTCCCATCCTCTGTCCTGTCAGGCTGCGGTCATATGATGGCAGAACTTCGGCCATTTCACGCCGTTGCCATTGCCGGGGCCATACGCCATATATTGTTGGAATTTCGGCAAAGGTAGCATCTCCATGTCTCAATACCTCGACTTTGAAAAACCGCTGGCAGAGATCGAAGGCAAAGCGGAAGAACTGCGCGCGATGGCGCGCGAAAATGCCGAGATGGACGTGGAAAAAGAGGCCAGCGCGCTGGACAAGAAGGCGGCGGATCTTTTGCGCACGCTTTACAATGATCTGACGCCTTGGCGGAAATGTCAGGTGGCCCGCCACCCGCAGCGCCCCCATTGTCAGGACTATATCAACACGCTGTTTACCGAATATACGCCCCTGGCCGGTGACCGCAATTTTGCCGATGATCACGCTGTGATGGGTGGTATCGCCCGGCTGGACGGTGCCCCTGTGATGGTGATCGGTCATGAAAAGGGCAACGACACCAAATCCCGGATTGAGCGTAATTTCGGCATGGCCCGGCCAGAGGGATACCGCAAGGCGATCCGCCTGATGGAACTGGCCAACCGTTTTGGCCTGCCGGTGATCACCCTTGTCGACACCCCCGGTGCCTACCCCGGCAAAGGGGCCGAAGAACGCGGCCAGTCAGAGGCGATTGCCCGCTCTACCGAGAAATGTCTGGAGCTTGGCGTCCCGCTGATCAGCGTGGTGATTGGCGAGGGCGGATCAGGCGGGGCGGTGGCCTTTGCCACGGCCAACCGCGTCGCGATGCTGGAACACTCGATCTATTCCGTCATCAGTCCAGAGGGCTGCGCATCCATCCTGTGGAAGGACGCCGAAAAGATGCGTGAGTCCGCAGAGGCCCTGCGCCTGACATCCAAGGACCTGCATGAACTGGGCGTTTGCGACCGGATCATCGCAGAGCCCATGGGCGGTGCGCATCGTGATCCAGAGACGACCGTCAAATCAGTCGGTGACGCCCTCGTCAGCATGCTGAACGAATTGCGCGATCTGTCCCCGGAAAAGCTGCGCAACGACCGGCGGCGCAAATACCTTGATCTGGGATCAAAGGGGTTGGCTGCCTGATTTGCGCCTGCTTGCCGGGCATTGGCAGCTTTTGGTGCTGACCGGGCTGATCTTTGCCTTCTGGCAGACGCCCATTGTCGCACCGCTGAAAATCCTCGTGGTCTTTTTTCATGAAGCGGCCCATGCCATCGCCACCGTGCTGACCGGGGGTGAGGTGGTCAGCCTGACGGTTTCACCCAACCAAGGCGGCAGCGTATGGAGCAGGGGCGGAAACAGGTTTATCACGCTCAGCGCGGGCTATCTGGGGTCACTGCTGATCGGCATCGGCCTGTTGCTGGCCGCGGCCAGAACATCTGCGGATCGTGCGGTCATGGCGGGTTGCGGTGTGCTGATGCTGGTGATCGCTGCACTTTACATCCGCAGCGGCTTTGCCCTGATCTTTACCATCTCGGTCGGGGTGGCGATGCTGGGGGCCGCACGGTTTCTGCACAACCGCATCAACGATCTGATCCTGCGGGTGATCGGTCTAAGCAGCATGATCTACGTGCCCTACGACATTGTCAGTGACACGCTGTTGCGGTCGTCGCTGCGCTCTGACGCCCGGATGCTGGCAGAGGAGTTCGGCGGCACGACAGTGATGTGGGGCATCCTGTGGCTGGTGATCAGCCTTGTGATGATCGGATGGAGCGTGCGGCGCGGTCTGGGACGTGACAGCAACCTGCGCCTGCGCTGACTACCACATCGTGTCTTTCGCCCGCGCAGCCCAGTTTGCGTCATAGGCCTGCCCGTCAAAATCAGCCTTCTGTTCGGCCAGAAGCGCGCCCACCGTGGGCAACCCGGCGCTTTCATCACCAGAGGTCCATATCCCGGCGCGCATCAAGGCGCGGGCGCATTGGCTGTAGATTTCTGCCACAGTGATCACGACAACACTGCGCGGCAGTTTCCCGTGATCGTCAAAGCGACCGATCAGATCAGGATCAAGTGACACAAGTGCCCTGCCGTTGACGCGGATGACGTTGTGCGACCCCGGCACCATAAACATCAGGCTGATACGCCCGTCAGCCACGATATTGCGCAGGGTATCGATCCGGTTGTTGCCGCGCCAGTCCGGCATCAACAGCGTCTTGTCGTCGGCCACCTGCACCACCGGGCCATCATCGCCGCGCGGGCTGCCGTCTGTACCCTCTGGCCCAACGGTAGAGACGATGCACAACCGTGATGCCATGATCCATTTTGTGTAAAGCGGGGTCAGGTGGTCGGCGACCTTGATCAGCGAAGCCTCGCCCGGAGTGCCATAGACAGCCTCCAGCTGGGCGATGTCGGTGACGGCATGCTCAACCATCAAAGCCTGCTTCCTTGTTCAGACGGTCGCTGGCAGTTTCGATGTCATGTTCCAGCTTGGCCATGAACTCTGTCACTTCCAGCCCCGGTTCGATCTTTGGCAGAAACTCAAACACGGCCGTGCCCGGTTTGCGCAGAAAGCCGCGCTTGGGCCAGAAGACACCGACATTGGTGGCCACCGGGACAACCGGCTGGCCCAACTCACGGTACAGCACACCGGTGCCGACCTTGTAGGGGGCTTTGACGCCGGGATTGATCCGCGTGCCTTGGGGATAGATGATCAACTGGCCGGGGCGCGCGCGCCCGGCCTCGACATCCGCGACCATTTTCTTGATGGCCTGACCGCGCTTGCCCCGGTCCACGGGGATGCAGCCGATGCGCAGACCGTACTGGCCCACGATGGGGGCGTATTTCAGCAGCGATTTGAAGATGAATTTGCCACGCGGCAGGGCACCAAAGATCATCAGCACATCAAAGAACGACTGATGCTTGGGGGCGACCATGCATTCCTCTGTCGGTGGGGTGCCACGATACTCTGTCTTCAGCCCGATCATCCAACTGGCGACCCAGCGGATGTGCCAGCAATAGCTTTTGCAGGCCATGACCGCTGCCCGTTCTGAAAAGATCGCAGGGATCAGAAAGGCCAGTCCGAAGGCGAGGATCGCCACATACATATAGGCATTGAAGATCAGCGAGCGGGTCAGCTGGACGGCGTAGCTCATGTCATTTCCTTCAATGTGCGGAATGCTGCAGCGCGGGTCGCCAGAAAGGCGACGATGGCAGCAAGAAGCGGGATGACCAGCGGCCAGAGCCACTCTGCCCCCTGAAATCCGACAGCGGTCAGCAGGCTGTCGCCACTGTCATCGCCGGGCAACAGCGCAACAGCCAGAAGCCCAAGGATCACCCCACCAACGGCCCCCAGGGCGGCGCGCAGGGTATAGCGGCGCACAAAGGCGCGCGCGATATAGACGTCGCGCGCACCGACCAGACGCAGCACCCGTATCACCTGTTGGTTTGTCGCCAGCGAGGCCTGGGCGGCCAGCGTGATCATCGCCGCAACCGTGGCCCCGATCAGCACAATGATCGCCCAGCCAATCAGCCTGACGCGGTTCGCCGCCGCAACCAGTGGCTCACGCCATGTGGTGTGGTCATCCAGCACGGCACCGGGCACCTGCGCTGTCAGCCGGGCCGCCAACCCGTCTTTGTCATAGCCATCACTCTCGGCAATCACCTCGATCAACTGCGGAACCGGCAATGTATCCAGTGGCAGGTCGGGTCCGAACCATGGCTCCAGTAATGCGGCCTGTTCATCTGGTGACAAGGCGCGGGCGCGGGCAACACCGGGGGTCGTTTGCAACACCTCCAGCGCGGCCAGCAACAACTCATCGGCAAGATCAGGGTCAGCAGGCAGGCGCAGGGTCGCCGATTGCGCCAGCTCTTCCCCCCAGGTCGCGGCCTGACGGCTGGTGGTCAGCGACAGGGCCAGCGCGATGACAGCCAGAAACGCCATGACGGCCGCAACAAAAACCGTCAGCCGGGCCGTCAGGCCGGTTGGGGGCACGGCGCGATCTGCTTGCGGATCACCGACGATCAGGTCCAGCATCCCCTTCATAGCGCGGCCCCGGCTTGTGTCAGTTCACCGTCCTTCAAGCGCAGGACGCGCGCATTCACATCCGATTTCAGCGATCTGATCATCGCCAGATCATGGGTGGCGATCAGGATGGTCTTGCCCATCTTGTTCAGCTCCACCAGCAGGCTCAGCAGGCGCTGCGACATCTCCCAATCGACGTTGCCGGTGGGTTCGTCCGCGATAATCACCTCTGGCGAGACGATCACGGCACGGGCCAGTGCGGCGCGCTGACGCTCGCCACCGGACAGCTCAGGCGGGCGCTGCGCGGCCTGCGGTGCAAGGCCGACCCAATCCAGCAGTTCCTGCAGGTTGCCAGCAGCCTCTGCCGCGCGATCAGCGACGGTCAGCGGCAGGGCGATGTTTTCGGCAATGTTGAGGTGGTCAAGAAACTGGCAGTCCTGATGCACAACCCCGATCCGGCGTCGGGTCATCGCCACGGCATCCCGGTCAAGGGCGGCGGCATCCTGCCCAAACAGGCGCACCTTGCCGGCGGTGGCGCGCAGATCGGCATAGCACAGGCGCAAAAGCGTGGTTTTCCCCGCACCCGACGGTCCGGTCAGAAAATGAAACGATCCGGGCGCAAGTGTCAGTGATAATTGGGTAAACAGGGCCGTATCGCCATACCCGTAAGAGACTTTGTCAAGTTCGATCACTGCAATTCCCCTGCCCTTGCAGGCTCTTCTGCCCAAATCTGCAACAGGTTTCAATGACCCTTGCAGTGTGCTGCGCAAAACCTTTGCGTTTGGCCGTCCGGTTGCTAGATTGCAGGCGGCTAAGACAAGAAACTATACCCAAGGCCGGGCAGAAGGATAGGCAACATGCGGCTGATTTGCCCAAACTGCGGCGCGAAATATGACGTCGCCGACGATGTGATCCCCCAAGGTGGACGCGATGTGCAGTGTTCGAACTGCACCAAGACCTGGTTCCAGATGGACGCGCAATCCGCCCCGGCGGCGGAACCTGAACCGGCAGAGACATCCGACAGCGCCGGAACACCGCCCGCAGAGGATGGCGAAGAAAAACCCGCTGGCCGCAGGCCGTTGGACAATGCTGTTGCAGAAATCCTGCGCAAAGAGGCCGCCCGCGACGGACATCTGACCGCAGCCCGTAATCAGGCTCCCCCGGCCACGCAGGAATCTATCCCCACAAAGACCGCAGACGCAGAAGAGACGCGCAAGCGCATCGCATCGATGACCCAAAGCGCTGGTGGCGCAGCAGCGGCGGCCGCGGCCGGCGCTGCCGCCGATAGCGGAACGAACCTGCGGTCCGTCCCGGATATCCACGAAATCAACGCCGCCTTGCGCGCGCGGGCAGAGGCCGCCGATACCTCCGGCCTGACCGCTGCGGAAAAAGCCGAAGCACAAGAGCGCAAGGGCTTTCGCCGCGGCTTCTTTATCGTGCTGTTGCTGATCGCGCTGCTGTTGCTGCCCTATTTCTTCGCCGATCAGATCGTCGCCAATCTGCCCCAGACACAGCCCTATATGGCATCCTATGTTCTGATGGTTGATCAGGTGCGGGTCTGGCTGGATACGCAGTTTGCGGCCGTTCAGGCGATGATCAGCGGGTTGATGAACAGCGACGGCTAGGCCCGTTGCGCCTTTGAGGCGTCAGAACTGGTCCAGCAAGCGGCGCAGGTAATCCTTTTCCACCTCGGGGCGGTTTTGTTCGGCTGACCGGCGGCGAATTTCATCGAGCAATTCTTCGGCGCGGCGGTTGATATCCTCTCGGCCCAACAATTCCTGATCGGTGCCCATTTGCCCGGTGTTGCCCATTTCACGGCCCAGCGGGTCGCGCTGTCCGGGCGTTGGGCGGCCAGAGGCCTCGCCTTGTTCCGACCCTTGACCGGGTTCGGCATTCTGGTTTTCTGCCAGCGCCTGCCCCAACTCGCGCATACCGTTGCGCAGGGCGTCCATCGCCTCGGCCTGACGGTCGATCGCCTCTGGCAGGTCGCCATCGCGCAGGGCGTCTTCGGCGCCTTCCATGGCACCTTCGGCGCGTTCCAGTGACCGGCGGGCGATATCGCCAGCCTCACCGCCAAGGTTTGGCAGACCGTCGCGCTGGCGTTGCAGTTCGCGGCGCAGCGCCTCTTGCCTGTCGGCAAGGCTGCCTTCGCCACCCGCGCCGCTGTCGCTTTGGCCACCACTTTGGCTGTCACGGCCGACACTGCCGCCCTGCCCCTGTTGACCACCCTGATTTTGCTGGCCGGGGTTCTGGCCTTGCTGGCCCTGCCCCTGCTGGTCGCCCTGTTGCTGACCCTGGCCCTGCTGGCCCTGTTGCCCTTGCTGTCCCTGTTGACCTTGCTGACCGGGTTGCTGTTGCTGCTGGCCTTGCTCGCCGGGGCTGAACTGGTCCTGCAATTCGCTAAAGCTGTCGTCCGACAATTCTTCCTGTTCGCGCAGGGTGTCTGACAGGTCCTGCATCGATTGCTCACCGGGGCTGCGCGGGCCGTCGCCGCCCTCGCCCTGGGTCACGCGCATGTTTTCCATCATCTGGTTGAGCTGTTCCATCAGCTCTTGCGCCTCGGCCATGCGGCCTTCCTGCATCAGCTCTTCGATGCGGTCCATCAACGCCTGAAGCTCGTCCATCGACATCGGCTCACCCTGCTGACCGCTGTCAGCCTGATCGGTGCCGTCGTTTGGCTCTGCCTCTTCGGCCAGCATGCGCAGATAGTCGTCGGTCGCCTCGCGCAATTCCTGCATCAGCTCTGCGATTTCCTCGTCAGAGGCACCGTTGCGCATCGCCTCTGCCAGCCGTTCCTGTGCGCGGCGCAACCGCTCTCGGGCATCGGCCAGACGCCCGTCCTCCAGCTGGATGGCCAATTCCCACAGCGCCTCTGCCACTTCGGCCTGCGCCTCATCCGTGACACCAAACGCAACCATGTTATCAAGACGGCGAATGATCGTGCGCAGGCGCAGATAGGTTGTCTCATTCGAAAACAGCCCTTCGGGCTGGTTCGACACGGCCCGCAGGATCTGGTTCACCCGGCGCGCATTGGCCTTGGACCACAGCAAATCGCGGCGCTGTTCGACCACGGCGCGGGCGAAAGGCTGAAAAAAGCGGCGGCCTGGTAGGATCATCGGTTCGGCCTGAGACTGGCCAGTCTGCCCGGCGGCGTCAGTGACATCCAGCTGCAGAACAACCGGCAGATTGGCGAGCGGGTGCTTGCTCAGATCATCAATCAGGAACTCATCAAAATCAGCGCGGTCGCCGGTGAACGGCATCGGCAGATCAAGGACAAGCGGGTCCATCGGGTCGGGGTCGATGGTCAGCCCGTGCCGCCGGTCAACCTGTGTCAGATCAAGCGTGAATGTCGCCGTCCCAAACTCCACCCCATAGTCATCAAAGGCGCTGAAGGGTTGCGACAACTCTCCCAGGGCATCGGCCTCGATCGGGCCGGTCAGTTCCACCTCTGGCAGGGCGTCAGGGGTGGCTGTGATCTCCCATGTGGTCTCTGTCTCGCCGGTGATGGTCAGGGTGCCGGACTGTGCGATATCAAACTGCTGCTGGGCATCGCTGGCGGCCCCGACCTCGTCCACGCGGCCAGAGACGGTTTCCGCCACGGTCAGTGCGCCGACCTCGCCATATAGGCGCAGGGTAATCTCGCTGCCTGCGGGCACGCGCAGCGGGCCTGCTGGCACGTCGTTGAGGTAGATCGTCGGCTTGCCGGTATAGGCGGGTGGGTCAACCCAGCCTTCCCAAACCGGCCCGGTGGCCAGTGTCTGGTCACTGCCTGTAACGATATCGCCCACGGTGGTCACACGCAGAAATGACCCGAACAGAACGGCGGTGACAAAGAACAACAGCGCGATAAAGCGCAGACCATACGGGTCGCGATCAGACACACGCAGGTCAGGTTCAACCGCGCGCGCCTCTGCGGTGCGGGCCGCCATGCGGGCCAGATGCGCCTTCCACACCGCTTCTGACGCGCGGTCGCCGCTGCCGATGGCCTGCGTGTCGGCAATGGCCGCGATAGGGCGACCGGGCAGGGCCGCATCAACGCGTGCCAGCGCGGCAGCACGGCTTGGCATCTGAAATTTTCGGATACCCCAGCCAAGGGTGATCAAAAGCCCGAGGATTGCCAGAACCCCACCGCCCCAGACGACCTCTAGCGGCAGAACGTCCTGCCAGCCCATCATCAGCGGGGCCAAGGCAAAGAACAGCACGGTCCAGAACGGCCAGAAAGCCCGCACAGCCTGTTCCGCCACCATGCCGACATGGGTCAGGGTCACAGGCAGGCGCAGGTGGCGCATCTGGTCTGGCTGGGGTGTCAGCGGGCCTCTCCCTCTGGCGGCGCGGCGGTTGGTGTCAGTCTAACCACACCGGCAGCGTATCGCGTGCAATCATCTCTTCATAGGTAGGGCGTGGGCGGATAACTGCAAATTGATCACCGTCCACAAGGACTTCGGGGATCATCGGGCGCGAATTGTATTCCGACGACATGACCGCGCCATACGCCCCGGCAGAACGGAAGGCGACCAGATCATCGGCTTTGACCACCGGCATCTCGCGGCCTTTGGCAAAGGTGTCGCCGCTTTCGCAAACAGGGCCCACGATGTCATAGCGGGTCTGTTCGGCGCCCGGCACAGGTTCAACCACCGGCACGATATCATGCCAGGCGTCATACATGGCCGGGCGGATCAGGTCGTTCATCGCCCCGTCGAGGATCAAAAATTCGCGGTCTTCACCGGATTTGACGTAGATCACCTTGCTGACCATCAGACCTGCGTTGCCGGAAATCAGGCGTCCCGGCTCAATCTCGATCTCGCAGCCCAGATGGCCGACGGTGCGCTGGATCAGCGCGCCATAGTCGGTGGGCAATGGCGGCGCGGCGTTGGACCGGGCGTAGGGAATGCCAAGCCCGCCACCCAGATCAAGGCGGCTGATCTCATGCCCGTCGGCGCGCAGCACCTCTGTCAGCTCAGCAACCTTCTTGTAGGCGGCTTCAAAGGGTTCCAGTTCGGTCAGCTGCGAGCCGATATGCACGTCGATGCCGATGACCTTCAGCCCAGGCATCCTGGCGGCCATCGCATAGACCTCGCGCGCGCGGCTGATCGGGATACCGAACTTGTTCTCGGACTTGCCGGTGGCGATTTTCGCATGTGTCTTGGCATCGACATCAGGGTTCACACGCACCGTGATCGGCACCACCGCGCCAAGCGATTGGGCCACTTGATCGAGCACGACCATCTCCGGCTCGCTTTCCACGTTGAACTGGCGGATGCCGCCGGTGATGGCCAGATGCATCTCTTCCGCCGTCTTGCCGACACCGGAAAACACAATGCGGTCACCGGGCACACCGGCGGCCTTCGCGCGCCGGTATTCACCGCCAGAGACGACATCCATCCCCGCCCCGGCATCGCCAAGGATCTTGATCACCGCCTGATTGGACAGCGATTTCATCGCAAAGCAGACAAGATGATCGCCCCATGACAATGCCTCGTCAAACAGGGTGAAGTGGCGTTTCAGCGTGGCTGTGGAATAGACGTAGAACGGGGTGCCGACACTTGCCGCAATCTCGGCCACCGGCACGTCTTCGGCATGCAATGCGCCGTCACGATAAAGAAAATGGTCCACGCCAGTGATCCTATGCTTTGTCCAGATTTGGACATAGCAGATCGCAGGCGAAGACCAACCCTGATTTAGACGCGCACCCGGTGCTTGTCCTTGGCGTAGACGATGCGGTCGCGCATGGCGAGGTAAAGCGGCAGGCCACAGCTGACCCCGATGCAGAAGGTCGCCGGAATCGCGATCAGGCTGAGGTAGTTTTTAGAGCGGAACACCTCAACCAAGATCCAGATGGTCAGGGTTATGGCGGCAATCGTGAGGTCCCAGACCAGCCCGCTGGTGGCGGCATTCGCATGCCAGGCGTCAACCATCGCCCAGATGTCCCAGCCATTGGCCTGAAACCATGTGACAAAGTAATACATCGGGTGGATCGCGCCCCAGATGGCAAGAAGATAGAAAACCGGTCGCATATTAGATCCCCACCCCGACTGAGACTGTTCCGTTTGACGCGCCGACGCTGGCAGAGGTGCTGACCCCGCCGGTACCAACGCTGAGGCCAAGGTTTGCATTCGGGCGCATCGGCGCCCCGTCTGCCCCGCAGCCAGCCAACCCGGCCAGCAGCAAAATCACTGCGATCTGTTTCATTCCAGGACCTCTTTCCAACGCGCGATCTGTTTGCGCACTTCCGATGGGGCCGTGCCGCCGAAACTTGTCCGCGACGCAACCGAGTTTTCCACCCCCAGCACATCAAAGACATCCGCGCGGATGCCGGCGTGAACGCCCTGCATCTCGTCCAGCGTCAGGTCAGGCAAATCACAGCCCTTTTCCTCTGCCAGCGCCACAAGCGACCCGGTCACATGATGTGCGTCCCGGAACGGTAGACCAAGTTCGCGCACCAGCCAATCGGCCAGATCGGTTGCCGTCGAAAATCCGCTGGCGGCTGCGGCTTTCAGGTTGTCGCGCTGTGCGGTCATGTCCGCCACCATGCCGGTCATCGCCGCAAGCGCCAGCATCAGGTTGTCGGCGGCATCAAAGGTCTGCTCCTTGTCTTCCTGCATGTCCTTGGAATAGGTCAGCGGCAGCCCCTTCATCACCGTCA
>JAHDGO010000033.1 GCA_020627605.1 Yoonia sp. | reverse complement strand
GGCAACTCTCTGGCGGGATGCAGCAACGGGCCTCCATTGCCCGCGCATTGGCCTTTGATGCCGACATTCTGCTGATGGATGAACCCTTTGGGGCGCTGGATGAAATCGTGCGCGATCACCTTAATGAGCAGTTGTTGCAGCTGTGGGCACGGACGGAGAAGACCATCGGTTTTGTCACCCATTCGATCCCGGAGGCGGTGTATCTGTCGACGAAGATCGTCGTCATGTCGCCGCGTCCGGGCCGGATCACGGATGTCATCGAAAGCCCGCTGCCGAAGGAGCGCCCTTTGGACATCCGCGACAGCCGGGAATTCATCGAAGTGGCGCATCGGGTGCGTGAAGGGCTGCGGGCGGGGCATGTCGATGACTGATACACCGCCCATCCGGCGGGCCACCGCGACAGACGGCCCGGCCTGCGCCGCTATCGTTGACGATTGGATTACGGCGACCCCTTGGATGCCCCGCGGTATTTCTTTGGAAGGGCTGGAGAATGCACTGACCGCAGGCTTGCCCCAGCGCGAGGCCTGGGTGATCGGTGATCCGGTCGTGGGGTATTTGTCGATGGACCCGTTAGAGCGGCATATCTGGGGCTTTTACCTCGCGCAGACGGGGGGTGGGTTGGGTAAATGCTTGCTGGATCAGGTCAAGAAGGGGCGCGATTACCTGCAACTCAATACCCATCTGTCCAACGCCCGCGCGCATGCGTTCTACAAGCGTGAAGGCTTTGCGCAGGAAGGTGCGCCGTGGGAGGGTGACGACGGGATCCCCGAAATCCGCATGGTTTGGCGGGCGGAGGCTGCATCGTGAAATCCGTCCTGCCTGTCCTGACCGTCATCGGCGCGATCCTGCTCGTTTGGATCGTCTCGGTTGTGCCGATGAACATGCATCTGACGGCCGATCAGGCGCAGCGGCAGGATATTGCGGTGACGCCGGACACGCCGGCCGCGCGGCAGGACTATTCGGGGATCGGCCTTGCCCTGCGCAACCTGCATCTGGCTGGCGCAACCTATGTGCTGGAGCGTCCGCGCCTGCCGTCCCCGCATCAGGTGGCGGTGGAAATGTGGGATACCATAGCGCTGAAGAAAGTGACCTCGCGCCGCTCGCTGGTCTATCACGGCTGGGTGACGCTGTCGGCGACCCTGCTGGGCTTTGCGATTGGCACCGGGTTGGGCATCCTGCTGGCTGTCGGCATCGTCTACAATCGCGCGATGGATATGAGCGTGATGCCATGGGCAATCGCCAGCCAGACGATCCCCATTCTGGCGCTGGCCCCGATGATCATCGTGATGCTGGGGGCGATTGGTGTGCAGGGGCTGCTGCCCAAGGCGGTCATCAGCGCCTATCTGAGTTTTTTCCCCGTGGTCGTCGGCATGGTCAAGGGGCTGCGCAGCCCCGATGCGATGCAGCTTGACCTGTTGCGCACCTATTCGGCCAGCCCGGCGCAGGGGTTCTGGAAACTGCGTTTGCCTGCGTCGGTCCCGTATCTTTTTGCCTCGCTCAAGATCGGGATCTCGGCCTCGCTTGTCGGCGCCATCGTGGCCGAACTGCCCACGGGTGCGCGTGCCGGGTTCGGGGCGCGGATGCTGGTGGGCGACCAATACGGGCAGCCGATGGTGACATGGGCCGCGCTTTTCGCTGCGGCGATCACGGCGGCCGCGCTGGTGGGCCTGTTCAGCATGATTGAGCGTTTCACGCTCAGGCGCATGGGGATGGCTGCGGCATGACCGGCACAGCCTTCATATCGGCACTGGCGGTCTGGGCCGCGGGGTGGTTCGTGAATGTGCAACTGGCCAACAGCCGCATGGCCGATCAGCCGCTTGTCAGGCTGGCGGTGCCCGCCGTCTTTGGTGTCACGCTTTTGATCATGTGGGAAATTCTGGTGCGCCTGCTAGAGGTCAGCCCCGTCATCCTGCCACCCCCCACGATGATCGCGGACCGCTTTGCAAATGAACTGCCGATCCTTTGGGCTGACTTTGAACAGACCATCATCAAGGGCGCGATGACGGGGTATATCATCGGTGCCGCAGCCGCCTTTGGCGTCGCGATCCTTGCGGACCGGTCCGAATTTCTGACGCGGGGCATCCTGCCGGTGGGCAGCTTCATGGCGGCCCTTCCCATTGTGGGCACCGCCCCGATTTTCGTGCGCTGGCTGGGCAGTGACTGGCAGTCGAAGGCCGCGGTCGTGGCCGTGATGGTATTTTTCCCGATACTGGTGAACACCGTGGCGGGTCTGCGCGATACCTCTGCCATGCAGCGCGACCTGATGCGGACCTATGGGGCCGGCTACTGGCCCACGTTTTTCAAGCTGCGCCTGCCTGCGGCGTTGCCGTTCATATTCAACGGACTGAAGATTGCGACCACATTGGCGCTGATCGGGGCGATTGTTGCTGAATTTTTCGGCTCTCCCACCGTGGGGATGGGTTTTCGTATCTCGACATCGGTCGGCCAACTTGCGCTTGATATGGTGTGGGCAGAGATTGTTGTCGCGGCACTGGCAGGCAGCGCGTTCTATGGTCTTATGGCCTGGATTGAGGGGCGGGTGACCTTCTGGCACCCATCGCAACGGGAAAGAAGATAAGCCCCGGCAAGAGGGCAAACATCAACAAGGAGAAGAGTGATGAAAAAACTGATGATGGCGGCGGCATTGGCCGCAGGTGTGGGCGGGACGGCCCATGCGGATGGCCACGCAAATGATGTGACGCTGCAGTTGCAGTGGGTCACGCAGTCCCAGTTCGCGGGCTACTACGTGGCGCTGGAAAACGGGTACTACGAAGAGGAAGGCCTGGAGGTGACGATCCTGCCAGGTGGTCCTGACATTGCCCCGCCGCAGGTCCTCGCCGGTGGTGGCGCTGATGCCATGCTGAACTGGATGCCCTCTGCATTGGCCGCCCGTGAAAAGGGTCTGCCGGTGGTGAACATCGCTCAGCCGTTCAAGAGCTCTGGTCTGATGCTGACCTGCTGGAAAGACACCGGGATCGAAACGGTCGAGGATTTCCGCGGCAAGACCATTGGCGTGTGGTTCTTTGGCAATGAATACCCGTTCCTCAGCTGGATGAGTCAGGCTGGCATCTCTACCGAGGGTGGCGATGATGGTGTGACGGTGCTGAAACAGGGCTTCAACGTTGATCCGCTTTTGAACCGCGAGGCCGACTGCATCTCGACCATGACCTATAACGAATATGGTCAGGTGCTGGATGCGGGCGTGTCAGAGGATGAGCTGGTGACCTTCAAATACGAAGAACAGGGCGTCGCCACGCTGGAAGACGGCATCTATGTGCTGGAAGAAAACCTCGAAGATCCGGTTTTTGTCGACAAGATGGTCCGCTTTGTCCGCGCTTCGATGCAGGGCTGGAAATGGGCCGAGGAAAACCCTGAAGAGGCCGCAGGCATCGTGCTGGACTATGACGAAACCGGCGCACAGGGCGAGGCTGCGCAAATCCGCATGATGGGCGAGATTGCAAAGCTGACCGCAGGCTCTGACGGGTCGCTTGATCCGGCGGATTTCCAGCGCACGGTTGATACGCTGCTGGCCGGTGGGTCGGACCCGGTGATTACCGCGCAGCCAGAGGGCGCGTGGACCAGCGCGATCACGGATGCGGCGCTGAACTGAGATTGATGCGGTCCCGGACATGATCCGGGACCTTCGGTCGATTATAGAAGTCCCGGGTCAAGGCCTGGGGCTTCTTTCTTTTCGCAGCACATGCTCACACAGGTGTGACACTTCGCAGCCCTCGGATATCGTCAGGAACGTGCTATCTTTGTTGTTACCCTCGTTTGCATGGAGACGTCACATGACCAAGCCCCTGATCACCCGCCGTCATCTGATGGCAGCGTCCGGCGCGACGCTCGCCAGCGGTCTGATCACACCGGCCCATGCCGCAGGTCTGGCGCCGACGCCGACCATGCGTGGCGGGTCCAACAACTATCGCCCCGGTGCGCCCATTGTTGATCGGATTGGCGGTGGCGGGTTCTGGATGACTGGCACCGTCCGCCGCGCCGGTGATGGTGCGCCACTGGCAGGCCAGCGCATTCAGGTCTGGGCCCATACCACCGAAGGGCATGAACGTGACGCACATAGCCACGGTGCCACGCTGACCGATGCCGATGGGGTTTTCCGGCTGGAGATGCCGCAGATCGTGCCGGCGTTCGGTCAGGCCCATGGCCATCTGGCCTATGACAGTGGTGATTTCAAAACAGTGTTTCTGCGCCCCCTGATGGCCAGCCCCGATCAGACGACGCTGGCCGTCGATTTCGTGCTGGAGCCTGCGTAAACCGTTGCGCGCCACACTGATCTGGGTGGCGCTGATGCTGGCCATGGCCGTGCCTGTGATCATCGCTGCGGGCAGCCCGTTGCTGGCATGGCGTGACCCGGTCTATATCGTTGCTGGATTTGCCGGGGTGATTGGCATGGCGCTGATCCTTCTCCAGCCGCTCTTGGCGGCGGATCTGTTGCCCACACCCTCTGCCGCGACTGGCCGCAGGTGGCACCGTATCTTCGGCACCATCCTGTTGATCAGCGTGATCATCCATATTGCGGGCCTCTGGATCACCAGCCCACCGGATGTGATTGACGTTCTCCTGGTCCGCTCGCCCACACCATTTGCGGTCTGGGGTCTCTTGGCGATGTATGCGGTTTTTGCCGCGGCGCTGCTGGCACTCTTTCGGCGGAGGCTGCCGCTGCGCCTTTGGCGCTGGGGGCATACGCTGGCTGTCAGTCTGGTGGTCATCGGGACGGTGCTGCATGCCGTGCAGATCGACGGGACGATGGGACAGCTTTCAAAATGGATGCTGGCTGCCCTTGTGCTCATCGCCTTTGGCATGGCCATTCTGAGGCGGCGTGTCTGGGCGATCGGCCTGCGCCGCCGCTAGAGATCGGGGTTCATGGCGCGGTAGGTCTGCATGATGTCGCCCGGCGCTGGCGTCGCGGCATAGACACCGCGCGCAATGGCGCGGGCAAGTGTCGTCGCCGCTGCGGCCCCGATCTCGCGCAGTCTTTGCCGGTCCACCCCTGTTTCGGCCCCTGTGGCAACCCCGAACACCAGATCGCCGTCATGCGGTGTATGGGCCGGGACAATTGCGCGGGCGATCCCGTCATGGGCTGCCACGGCCATCCTGTGGCACTGGGTTTTGGTCAGCGGTGCATCGGTGGCCACAATGGCAATCGTGGTATTCATGCGGTCTGACACGGTTTGCATCATCGCCTCTTCCTTGCGGCTGACGCTGGGCTGGACATAGTCGGTGGCGCTATCCGGGCCGGCACCGCCGAATTCCCCTGCCAGACCAAAGGGCGCCGCCCAGAAATGCCTGTCACCCGGTGTTGTCACACTGCCCAGCGGGTTGACGGCCACAAGCGCGCCCACAACCGTACCATCAGGCAAAATGGTGGAGGCTGACCCCAAACCGCCCTTTTGCATCCCGGCCAGCGCGCCGGTGCCTGCGCCCATGCTGCCGATGGCAAAATCCACATCTGCCGCGTCAAGCGCGCGCCGCCCCAAGGCGCGATAGGGGTTTTCTGTCCAGTCTTTCTGCCCACCATTGATCAGGTCAAAGATGATCGCTCCTGGGACAATCGGCACATGCATATCGCCAATCGCATATCCACGCCCCATGTCGCGCAACGCATCGGCAACCCCCGATCCTGCATCCAGCCCGAACCCTGAACCGCCTGACAGAACAATCGCATCCACTTGCGTGACCGTGCGATCCGGCGCCAGCAAGTCTGTCTCGCGCGTGCCGGGCGCGCCGCCCATGACGTGGACGCTGGCGGTAAAAGGCGCGTCAGCGGTCAATACGGTGCTGCCGGATTTCAGCGTCGCGTCCTGCGCGTTGCCAACTTTCAGCCGCGCAACGTCGGTGATCAGGTTTTTCATGCCGGGTCTAGATACAGCGTCCACCGTCAACCTCCATCGCCACACCTGTGATCATGCTGGCCTCGTCCGAGCAAAGGAAACAGGCCGCGTTGCCCATATCCTCTGGCGTGGAAAAGCGGCCCAGCGGGATTGTTGACAGAAACTTTGCCCGCACCTCTGGCGTGTCCTCGCCCATAAAGGATTTCAGCAAAGGCGTTTCACCTGCAACAGGGTTGATCGCGTTCACCCGGATGCCATCCGGTGCGAGTTCGACAGCCATCGTCTTGGTCGCTGTGATCAGCCAGCCTTTGGATGCATTGTACCAGTTCAGCCGTGGCCGGGGTGAGACGCCAGCGGTTGAGGCGACGTTCAGGATCACCCCGGAATTGCGGGATTTGAAATGCGGGACAAACGCCTTTGCCAGCAGGAAAACGGATTTCATGTTCACCTGATAGACGCGGTCAAAATCAGCCTCTGTGATCTCCTCCATCGGGCCGGGCAGATGGGTCACACCTGCATTGTTTACAAGGATATCCAGCTGACCATCGGCGAGAATGGTCCTGGCCATCTCTGCCACAGACGCGCCGTCGGCCACATTGCAGGTCAGGGCGGTGCCGCCAACCGATTGTGCGATCTCGGCTGCCGCATCAGCATTGACATCAACGACATAGACATGCGCGCCCTCGGCCGCGAATTTGCGGGCGATGCCTGCGCCAAAGCCTGATCCGGCACCAGTGACAACAGCCCTTTTGTCTTTCAGTCGCATCTGCGTCCCCCCATTGGCCAACCCTAGCGATGCCTCTGCCGCAGGATCAACCCACAGCAGCCAGATCAGGCAGTTGCGGGGCAGCGGCGATCAGGGTTTGCGTGTAGGGATGTTGCGGGTTTTGAAAGACCGCTTCGGTCTCTCCCTGCTCGACAATCTTGCCCGCCTGCATGACCATGACCCGGTCGGTGACACTGCGCACCACTGTCAGATCATGGCTGATAAACAGATAGGCCAGCGGGCGTTTGCGGCAAAGTTCGGCAATCAGGTCAAGCACTTGCGCCCTGACTGATACATCCAGGGCGCTGACGGCCTCGTCAAAGATGATAAGTTCCGGTTCCACGATCAAAGCGCGGGCAATGGCGATCCGCTGGCGCTGGCCGCCAGAAAACTCGTGGATGTATTTCTCGGCATCGGCGGGGTGCAGCCCCACATCTGTCAGTGCCTTGCCGATGGCGGTGTCGCGGTCGGTGCCGGTGGGCGGATCATCCAGCAGGTGAAAGGGTTCTGTCACCAGCCGTCCAACCTTGTGACGCGGGTTGAAGCTGCCGTAGGGATCCTGAAACACAACCTGCATCATGCGCCGCACGGAGAGGTTGGGGCGCTTGCCTGTGAACACGGGATCACCGTCGAGTGTGATGGTCCCGCCCTGCACATCCTCCAGCCCCAGAATGGCACGGGTCAGGGTGGATTTGCCGCAGCCGCTTTCCCCGACAAGTCCGACCCGTTCGCCGTGGTCGATATGGAATGACACGTCATCAAGTGCCCGGAATGTGGGGCGCTTACCCAGAAGCGTTCTGCGCGGCAAAGGGTAGTCGCGGACGATATGTTTTGCGTACAGAAGCTGTACAGACTCTGTACGTACAGGCAGGCTGACAGCGTGATTGGAGGCCGCGAACAGCGCCTTGGTATAAGGATGCTGCATATGGGTCAGCAGTTCGGTGGTTTTACCGCTTTCCACGACCTCACCATGTTGCATCACTGCGATCCGGTCGGCCACATCAGCCACGACGGCAAGGTCATGTGTGATCAGCAACAGCCCCATGTCAAAATCGCGCACGAGATCGCGCAGCAGGTCGAGAATACGGGCCTGTGTCGTCACATCCAGCGCCGTTGTCGGTTCATCCGCGATCAGCAGCTTGGGGCGCAGCGCGATGGCCATGGCGATCACAACACGCTGGCGCTGTCCGCCTGAAAGTTCGTGCGGATAGCGTGTAGGTGGTAATTTCAGGCCCACGCGGTCCAGCATTTCGGCGGCGCGTTTCAGCGCGTCGGCCCTGCTTGTCTTTTCATGCACAAGGATCGTTTCCGCCACCTGATCACCGATGGTCTGGACAGGGTTCAGCGCGGTCATCGGTTCCTGAAACACCATGCCGACGGTGTTGCCGCGTATCTTGCACAGGTCTGCTTCTGCGGTTTGCAGAATGTCGGACCCGTCCAGCTTGATCTGACCGCGTGCCATTGCCCGGCCCGGCAGCAGCCCCATGACCGACAGGGCGGTCATGGACTTGCCAGAGCCGCTTTCGCCGGTGATGGCGACAATTTCCCCTGCATGAACGCGCAGGTTCACGTCGCGCAGGATGGGGGTCGCGCCGATCTCTACGTTCAGGTCGCGGATATCGAGGATGTTCATGCCCGTACCACCCGTAACCGGGGGTCAAGCCAGTCACGCAGACCGTCACCCAGGAGGTTCAGCCCCAGCACCATCAAGAGGATCGCAAAGCCGGGGACAAGGGCCGTATGCGGCGCGATGCTGACCAGCGTTTGGGCATCCGCCAGCATCCGCCCCCAGCTTGCCGTGGGTGGCTGTGCGCCAAGGCCGATGTAGGACAGCGCGGCCTCTGCCAGAATGCCGAGGCTGAACTGGATTGTGCCTTGCACGATCATCAGGTTGGTGATGTTGGGCAGGATATGTTCGACAGAGATGCGCGTCGCTGATTTGCCACAGACACGGGCGGCGAGGATGAAATCACGCTCCCACAAGGGCAGGGCGGCCCCGCGCGCGAGGCGTGCGAAAACGGGGATGTTGAAGATCCCGATAGCGATGATTGCGTTGACAGCAGAGGCCCCGAAAACAGCCGTGATCAGGATCGCGATGACCAGCGAAGGGAAAGCAAAGACAAGGTCATTGCCCCGCATGATTACCTCATCCAGCAGCGACCCGCGCCGGGCGGCGGCAAGCAGGCCAAGCGGGATGCCGATGGCCATGCCGATACCTACGGCAACAACCGCCACGGCAATCGAGGAGCGCGCGCCCATCATAATCATCGACAGGATATCGCGCCCGAAATGGTCGGTGCCCAGCAGATGTGCGCCTGATGGCCCTTGCAGCTTGCCCGGAATATCAAGCGTCGCGATATCATAGGGCGTCCAGACGAATGACAGCGCGGCAAGGCCCAGAAACAGCGCAGAAAGCAATGCGCCGATGATCAGATTGCGGCTCATGCCCGCGCCCGCAATCTTGGGTCGACGGCGGCATAGGCCAGATCGACCAGGAAGTTCACGAGGATCACGACGAAGACGAGGATCATGACGACGCTTTCCACCACGATCAGATCGCGCGCACTGATGGACTGAAAGATCAGCCGCCCCAAACCGGGGAGGAAAAAGACCTGTTCGATGATGATCCCACCCGCCAGCAGAAAGGAAAACTGCAAGCCGATGATCGTCAGCACCGGGATCAGCGCGTTGCGCACCGCATGTTTCCACAGCGCCTGTCGCCGTGTCAGCCCCTTGGCGCGGGCGGTGCGCATGAAATCCTCGCCCAGCATGTCCAGCAGGGACGACCGCATGACGCGGGCAAGGATCGCGGCCTGCGGCAAGGCCAGCGCGATGGCGGGCAGGGTCAGTGCCTTGATGGCCTGCAACGGATTGTCCCAGCCCGGAAAGCCGCCAGCAGAGAACCAGCGTAGATTGATCGCAAAGATCAGCACAAGGATCATCGCAAACCAGAAGTTCGGGATGGCCACGCCCAGTTGCGTGGCCCCCATGATCGTCACATCGCCTGCGCTGCCCCGGCGGCTGGCGGCATAGATGCCTGCGGGAAAGGCGATGAGGGTCGAAAGCGCCAGCGCATAGATCGCCAGCGGCAGTGACACCCAGATGCGGTCTGCTATCAGCTCTGACACGGCTGTCTTGTAGGTCCAGCTTTGCCCGAAATCGCCGCGCAGCATGCCTGCCACCCAATCGGCGTAGCGCACGGCCAAAGACCGGTCGAGCCCCATCTCTGCCCGCAGTGCGGCGATGGTGTCAGGCCGCGCGTTGACCCCCAGCATGAACGCGGCGGGGTCGCCGGGGATCACCTCGATCACCGCAAAGATGACGATTGAGGCGACGATCAGGCTGAGGATCAGGGATGTCAGTCGCCCCAGCGCATAGCGGATCATGGATGGTCCTCTTGCAGGGCATCGGCAAAGGCGATCTCGCCTTCGGGTACTGCGCCGCCCCATGCACGGTAGAGGATATATTTTGGGTTGAGGCCGCTGTAGGTCAGCGCGTGGTCATTGCTAAACCCCATCGGGGTGTAGACGGCGGGGTTGCCTGTCAGGACACATCCGGCGGCACCAAGTTTGCGCAGGTGGTCAAGGCCGGCATGGGCCAGCTTTGTGCCGATCCCCTGCCGCTGATAGTCCGCACGCACCGCAATGGGGCCAAGCCCGTACCAATCCCCCTTTGCCATCGCGATGCTGGCCGGCGAGAATGCGACATGACCGATGATGTCCCCCGCGTCAGCCACCAGCGACAGGGTCAGGTCACCATCCGCGCGCATCTGGTTGATGATCCCGGGTTCGCTGCCGTCGCTGAAGGACATGGGGGCAAAGGCGTCGCGTGTCAGGTCATAGATGGCCTGATGATCGGCCGTCGTTTCGGGGCGGATGATCATCGACTACTCTGCGGCGGGCGTCTGTTGCGTGGTCTGCGCCATCGCCGCCAACACCTCTGCCAATGAGCGCCGTGCGCCGGATTGCAGGTATTCCATGGCGCGCAGGGCGGCCTTATGCGCGTCAAGGCTGCTGCCGCCGACGCAATCCTCGACCACGCGGCAGAAATAATCGGACTGATGCCCATCCACGAAAGTGTAGTGCACGCAGACATCCGTCAGCCCGCCACACATCAGCAGGGTGTCGACCTTCAGCCCCTTCAGCAGGATTTCCAGATCGGTGCCAAAGAACGCAGAGTAGCGCCGCTTGGGCACGATGTAGTCGCTGGGCCGATACCCCATTTCGGCCTTGGCGATTTCGGTTTTCGGGTAGCCTTCAAGGCAATGCACATCCTCATCCCCGTCCAGCTCGCGCCCGAAATCAATCAGGTCGGGGCGGTGGACCTCCTGGATGAAGATCACCGGTATGCCGGTGTCATGGGCGGCATCGACCAGTTGGCGTGACAGCAGCATGCGGTCCTTGTAACCCGGCATATTGTCGATGGACCGCACGACGCTGTCGTCAATGAATGTGCTGGCCTGTATGTCGATCACCAGCAATGCGGCGCGCCCTTCGATCAGGGCGCGCTTGGGGGTGTTTGCATTGGCCATCTAGTTGTCCCAGCTGACCCCGGTCAGGTCCACCGCCGCCGTTGGCTGGTTCACCCACAGGCCGTTGATCCCGGCCTTGGCCACCGTCGCCACGGCCAGTTCAAAGAGATAGCCGTTCACATAGTCCTCTGAGATGATGGTTTGCGCCGTCGCCAGAAGCGCGCTGCGCCCCTCGGGGTCAGTGGTGGCGTTCAACTGTTCCATGATGCCCTGAAAATCCGGGTTGTCATATTGGAAGTAGTAATCAGGATTTGCGTAGATGCCGATGTCCATCGGTTCGGTATGGCTGACGATGGACAGGCCGAAATCCTTGTTGGTGAACACCTCTTCGATCCACTGCGCCCATTCGAGGTTGGTGATCTCTGTTTCAATCCCGACCTCGCGCAATTGGGCGGCGATAATCTCTCCACCGCGGCGCGCGTAGGAGGGTGGAGGCAGTTTCAGCGTGGTGGTGAACCCGTCGGGGAAACCGGCCTCTGCCAGCAGGTCCCGCGCGCGGTCAGGGTCATGCGGTGAATTGGCCAACAGGTCGACGTAGTCGGGATTGTGCGGGGCGAAATGTGTGCCGATTGGCGTGCCCAGCCCGAACATGGCCCCGTCAATGATCGCCTGCCGGTCGATGGCGTGGGCGATGGCCTGCCTGACGCGCACATCATCCAGCGGCGGCATCATGTTGTTGGTGGACAGGATCGTTTCGCCCTCGGTGTTGCCGACAAGCACCTGAAAGCGTG
>JAHDGO010000476.1 GCA_020627605.1 Yoonia sp. | reverse complement strand
CTGCTAAAATGACGTCTGCGAAATGACGTTACCCTAGCACAGAAATGGGCTTTGGCGCAGAGGGTGGCTCAATCGGCGGACCGCCCGCCCAGCAAATCCCGCAATTCATAGACCAGCGACAGCGCCTCTTTCGGGGTCAGCTCATCTGGCAGCACGTCTTTCAACCGGGCCTCCACCTCTGACGCCTGCACCTTGACCGGCTGCGGCGAAGGTGTCGCCGCAAAGAGCGGCAGGTCGTCGATGACTGCCTTGCGCGCCGTGCCGCCCTCGCGCTCGCCCTTTTCCAGCGCCTCCAGAACGACGCGCGCGCGTTCCACGACAACCGGCGGCAACCCCGCCAGCCGCGCCACCTGCACACCGTAACTGCGGTCAGCCGTGCCGCGCTTGACCTCATGCAGGAAGATGACGTCGCCGTCCCATTCCTTGACCGCAACGGTGGCGTTATCGACCCCGTCAAGCTTTCCTGCCAGTGTCGCCATTTCGTGGTAATGCGTGGCAAAGAGCGCGCGACAGCGGTTCACGTCATGCAGATGCTCCAACGTGGCCCAGGCAATCGACAGCCCGTCGTAGGTCGCTGTGCCGCGCCCGATTTCATCGAGTATGACCAGCGCCCGGTCATCCGCCTGATTGAGGATCGCGGCGGTTTCCACCATTTCGACCATGAAGGTCGACCGCCCCCGTGCCAGATCATCGGACGCCCCGACGCGGCTGAAAATCTGGCTGACCACACCGATATGCGCCGCCGTCGCAGGCACAAAGCACCCCATCTGCGCCAGGATCGCCAGCAGTGCGTTTTGCCGCAGAAATGTCGACTTACCCGCCATATTCGGGCCGGTCAGCAACCAGATATGTTGATCAGACAAGGTGCAGTCATTGGCCACAAATGGCGTGCCGTCCTTTTGCAGTGCGGCCTCTACCACCGGATGCCGCCCCCCTGTGATGGCAAAGGCGCGGCTGTTGTCTACCTGCGGCCGCACCCAGTTTTCCGTCACGGCCAGATGCGCCAGCGCCGCTGTCAGATCAAAACCGGCCAGCGCGCGCGCCAGTGCCCCCAAGGGGCCAGCCGCGGCGATGATCGCCTGCCGCAGCACCTCAAACTGTTGCTTCTCGATCTCCAGCGCCCGCCCGCCCGCGTTCAGAATGCGGGTTTCGATCTCTGACAATTCCACGGTCGTGAAGCGGACCTGATTTGCCGTCGTCTGGCGATGGATGAAGGTCTCTGACAGTGGCGGTGCCATCATCTTTTCGGCATGGGTTGCCGTGGTTTCGATGAAATAGCCCAGCACGTTGTTGTGCTTGATCTTCAGGGATTGAACGCCGGTTTGCCGGATGAAATCGGCCTGCATCCCGGCGATCACTGACCGCCCCTCATCCCGCAGTTTGCGCGCCTCATCCAGATCGGCGTCATAGCCCTGCGCGATAAATCCACCGTCGCGGGCCAACAGTGGCGGTTCGGCGACCAACGCCTGAT
>JAHDGO010000475.1 GCA_020627605.1 Yoonia sp. | reverse complement strand
CCCGATGCCGGGGTTGTGGCCGATAATGGCGAGCGTCTGGACCTCTTGCTTGTGAACGAGAGAGAGGATCGTGTCAGGGGCAGCATGATACAGCCTGCCTGACAATTGCAGCCGTGGCTTTGGTGTCAGCGCTGGCAGGATCAGTTGCGCGGTTTCCTGTGTCCGTGCCGCGTCAGAGCAGAGCACCAGATCGGGGACATAGCCCTGCGCCGCCAGCCATTCACCAATCGCGCTGGCAGAGGCCTGACCACGGGCATTCAGCACACGGGCATGATCATCGGCGAACGGGTCGCTCCAACTGGATTTCGCATGGCGGATCAAAATCAGGCGTCGTGTCACAGAAAGGCCCCCATATGAAATGCGGCTTGGGCAGGCAGACGAGCCCCTTGGCCGACAGGGCAGGCGCGGCGGGCCAGACAGCCGCCTGTGCGGCAGTCCTGCCCGGCGGCAGAGGTCACATGCGCCTTGCAGGCGGCCACGTCATAACCTGCGTCGAAAGCGCCGACCGGGCAGGCGGTTGCACAGGGCTGATGGCACCTGATGCAGGGTTTCTGGGCCGCTACCGTTGCTGGTGCGCCATCCCATCGGATCGCACCACGGAAAGAGGCCCAAAGCCCCACCTCTGCATGCACCAGAAACCCGATGGGTGACGGCCAGGCCTGACCACTTGCGACCGCCCAGCTGTAGAATGGCGCGAAAGGCGGCCCGCCGAAGGGAAAGCGGGCGTCGCCACCGACCTGTGCCGCAATCGCCGTGAGAACACGTTTCGACCAGCGGTCCAGCGGGTCAGCAGCACCATCGGCATATTCAGTGCTTTGCGTGAACACCGGCCAGAACTGCGGCTCATCCGGGCCGATCAACGTCAGGGTCGCACCGCCATCCCTGCAGTCGCCCAGGCGGCGCAGACCACGCGGGGCAAGCAGGGAAGAGAGTGGATCAGCAGTCATGCCAACAGCCTAGCGGCATTCCCCCACCGATCAAACGGCTTAACGCGGCTTGCGGATCAGCGAGCCCGCACCATGGTCGGTAAACAGCTCCAGCAAGCAGGCGTTGGGGGCACGGCCATCAAGGATGACCACGGCGCGCACGCCTTCGTTCATGGCGGCCAGCGCTGTCTCTGTCTTGGGGATCATGCCACCGCCGATAGTGCCGTCGGCAATCAGGTCGGGGATAATGGCCGGGTCAATCTCTGTCAGGACGTTCCCGGCCTTGTCCTTGACGCCTGCGACATCCGTCAGAAGCAGCAGGCGGTCCGCCCTTAGCGCGCTGGCGATGGCCCCGGCGGCGGTGTCACCATTGATGTTATAGGTTTCGCCATCGCGGCCCATGCCCAGCGGCGCAATCACTGGGATCGCATGGGCGGCATGCAGATCGCGCAGGATGGTCGGATCAACCGCTACAGGCGTGCCGACAAAGCCGAGGTCGGGATGCGTCTGTTCGCAGATCATCAGATGTGCGTCCTTGCCAGACAGACCGACG
>JAHDGO010000032.1 GCA_020627605.1 Yoonia sp. | reverse complement strand
CGTCAGGACATTGGCGAAAAGGTCCGCCACATGACGCAGGAAGCGCCCCGGCGCGGACAGGGCCAGTGGCAGGCCCGCACTGTCATCGGGGGTGATGTCCCAGCGGTCGAGGGCCGCTGTCACCTGCCGTGTCAGCACCCTGTCGGGTGAGATCAGCGCAGCGGTCTTACCCTCTGCCACAGCCTGCCGCAGACCAAGGGCAATCGCGTCAGCTTCTGCGCGCGGGGATGCGGCCTCGACCAATGTCAGATTTGCGGTGGGCGGCATCAGATCGCCCAAGGCGGGTCCGTCCTTGCGCCACTGATCGGTGACAGGTGCCGGGCGCAGCGACAGCGAGATCAGCGCATTGCGCCGGGTATCGGCAGGCGGTGTCTCGCCCCATTGCGCGACGTCTTCGGGGGCAAATCCGATCAGGTCCATCAGGCGACGGAACCGGAACTGCGGATGATCCTCTGACGCCATACCATCGGTCTTGGTCGGGTCCGCCATGGCATCCCAGACCTGCCCCGGCAGGTCAAAGTCATAGCCGGGCAGGATGATCGCGCCCTGCGGCAGTTGCGCGACCGCCTGCATAAACATCACCGTCGCCCCGCGCGACCCGGTGGAGCCTGCAACAATCACCGGATGGTCGGGGGGTGCCTTGGCCCAGGTTTCAGCCAATGCTGTGATGACAAGCCGCTGGCGTGCCTCCTTGTCAGGGGGTTGATCGTCTGTGGCAAAGAAGGGCGTGATGATATTCAGGAACCGCAGCGCGCGCTGCCAATGGCCAGATTCGTCAGAAACATCGAGACTGGTCAGAGCCTCTGGCCCGACCCCTTCGCCCTGCATTTCGTCCATCAGCGTCGCAAGACTGTCGGCAAGATCGTAAAGGGCGGCGCGCGGTGCCAGATCAGGCTCTTGCGCCAGCAGTTTGGCGACGAATTGCGCCAGCTCCAGCCGCCGTTGCAGGGGCGGCACGGCGGGCGGCAGCGCCAGTGAGACAGGATCATTCGCGAGATCGGTGATCAACCGGATGCGGGGCAGCAGGCGGGCGGGTCCTTTGTCGAATTCTTCCCTGATGCGGCGACGCATGCGGGCGGTGTTGACGTATATTTCAACCCGCGCCCACTCCTGCGGGGCCATGTCGCCTGCGCGTGCGGTCAGGCCGGCCACCAGACCTTTGGCGAAATCCACGCCGGGCGGGCTGCCAAAGATGCGGGGGGTCTGGCCAGGCTCAAACATTCAGCATCGCCTCTGCAATCGGAATGCTGGCAGGCTGGCCCACGTCGCACCATTGGCCCGGATAGGTCACACCGTAAAGCCCGCCGCGCCGGGCGATCCTGTCCCATAGCAGGTTCATGGAAAACGCGTCCTCTACAATGTCGTGCAGGCCATCCGTCCGTATGATCTGCGCACCGGTGTAGACGGCCCTTGCCGCGCGATGCAGACGGCCCTCTGCATCAACCTCAAAATCGCCTGCGCCTGTGTGGCCATGGACATTGCCGGGATCGACCAGCAGCAAAAGCGCCTCCATCCTGTCATCCCACGCGTTCAGAAGCGTGGTCAGCGGGTTCGGCCCGCGCCAGACGGCATCGGTGTTGAGTGTCATGACAGGATTGCCATCCAGCAGGCCCAGCGCCTGACGCAAGCCGCCGCCGGTTTCCAGCAGGGCGGTGCTTTCATCAGAGAACAGCACATCGCGGGCCACCAGATGATCGCGGATCATCTGCGCCTTGTAGTGCAGGTTAATGACCCTTGGCGCGCAGTCAGCCGCCTTTGCAAGGTCAAGCGCGTGATCAAGCAGGGGTTTGCCTGCCACCGGGATCAAAGGTTTCGGCCTGTCGTTGGTCAGCGGCGCCATCCGGGTGCCTTTGCCCGCGGCGAACAGAAGGATTGGCAGGGTCATGGCCGCAACCCCGTCAGCAAATCGGTGGTTGGCGCAGGGACAACGTCCTGCACGGCGGCTTGCAACTGCGTCAAGGCCGGGTCGGCCAGATCGCGCAGGATGTTGTCCCAGACACGCGGCATGAAGGCCAGATAGCGGGTCTTGCCTGCCTCGCGCGCGAGCCGCGCGAAAACCCCGAGGATACGCAGATTGCGTTGTGCGCCGAGCACCGCAATCTGGGTGCGAAAGCCAGAGCGCGCGCCGGTTTCGGCGATGTAATAGTCAAGCATTGCGGTCACTGTCGCCTCTGTCACGTCGCGCCGTGCATCCCGCAAGAGCGACGCCAGATCGTAACCGTCTGGCGCGACAAAGGCATCCTGAAAATCCAGAAGGCCGATCCGGTCCAGCCCCTGACGGTCAGGTCGCCAGATCAGGTTTTCGGCGTGATAGTCGCGCAGGGCCAATGTTGTTGGCGCCGCAGCATGATCTGCCATGGCGGATTTCAGTTCTGCCTGCAGGTCAGCAACCGGGGCATTGGTATAGTAGTCGCCAAGAATGCCGATCATATCCGCTGCGATCTCTGGCGTCAGACGCGGCAGGTCGGGCGGCGGGGTGACCGTCCGCAGATGGATCAGGGCATCGGTTGCGGCCTGATAGAGGGTCTGCTCGGCTTCTGGCTGGGTCCGCAGTGTGGTGGCGATATCCGTGTTGCCCAGATCGTCCAGCAACATCAGCCCGGCGTCCGGGTCATGGGCCAGCACATCCGGTGCCGCCAGCCCATGGGCGCGCAGGTGTCGGGCGATGCTGGCAAACGCCTGTGTCGCCCCTGCGGGATCATCCATCAGGATGATGCGTTGGTCGCCTTGGGATAACCGCAGATACCGCCGTGCTGACGCATCCCCGGCAATTGCCGTCCTCTGCCATGCGCGAAATGGTGTCCCATTCAGAAAGTCATTGATCTGATCTGCGCGCTCACCCATCCAGACGCGCCGCCCAATAGCCTGATCCGCTGATGGTCAGGTGATGCGCATCGGCCCCGGCGGCAAAGGCCAGATGCAGCGCAGCCGCAGGCGCGACATCGCCCAACCGGTCCGGCCATTCGATCAGGCAGATCGCGGTCTCAAACGCCTCTTCCAGTCCCAGTTCCAGCGCCTCATCCGGGTGGGTCAGACGGTAAAGATCGCAATGCCACAGATCGCCCTGCGGATCCTCATAGGTTTGGACAAGGGTGAAAGTGGGCGATGGCACGTCTTCCATCCGGCCCAGACGCGCGCGGATCAGCGCGCGGGCAAAGGCGGTTTTGCCGGCGCCGATCTCGCCCTCCAGCAACAGCGTATCGCCCGCCTGCAAAATGGGGGCGATCTGCTCTGCCAGCGCGGCAGTCGCGGCCTCGCTGGTCAGGTGGTGTTGCGAAATGGTTTGGCGCATGGGGAGAGACTATGGTCTGGCCAAGCCGCTGCAAGCGGAAATCACCGCTTGACGATTTGCAGGGTGGCATCCCTTGACGACAAGGGGTTGATCGGCGCGCGCAAGGGCGGCGCAACAGCAAAGCGGACCATAGTCATCCCCCCTGCAAGAGGCGTGGTATGACAGCGCATCAACCGCCCGTCATCCAGCATGATATCGTTGGACCATTGCTGCCGCGGGCCCAGTGTCTGCAACATGTCTGACAGTCTGTCCCACGTGGGTGTTGGTACGGAATGCGCCTGCCAGACCGCAAGTTCTGTTGTCACATCCCTGAGGTCCAGCATTGTATCCGGCGACGTTTGCCACAGTCTTGCATAGGGTTCATTTGACATCATCAGCGTACCGGACTGGGAAAAGACGGCAATGCCATCAGGGATCGCGTCAAGCACTGCCTGACCGGTTTCGATATCGGTGCGAAAGCGCCGGGTGAGTGACACCTCTGCGGTGATATCCTCAAACAGAAAGGCAAACGCCCCGTCAGGGTGCGGTTTTCCCATGACCCGCATCGTCTGGCCATTGGGCAAAGACCAATTGGCCGCATAGGTGCCGTTCTTGGCAGCATCTTCCACGGCGGCAAACTGATCCCGCCAAGAGGCATAGTCGCGCGGTTCCGGCAGCATTCGCTGCTCGCGCAGGCGATCCAGCACCATATCGATCGAGGGTCGTGTGCTGAGGAAATCGACGGCAAGCTGCGTCATGTCCAGCAGTGCCGGGTTGAACATCGCCAAGCGGCGATCCTTGTCAAAGATGGCAAGGCCGGTCGACAGATGCGCGAATGTCTTGCCAAGGGTTTTTACGAAATCCCGCCGCGCATCATCGGCCCGCATGATGGCATTTGCGTCACTGGCAAAATGCAACGCGTTCTGCGGATGGGATACGGTAAACACATCCATCCATTGCGGATTGTCAGGGTCGTTGGGCCGCAAGGCAATCCGGTGTGTGTTCCCCTCCTCCATCGCGTTGGGCAGCATCACATCAGAAAGTGCCTGCAATGCCTCTGGTCGCGCGGGGTCTTCGGCGCAATGGGCCTGAAAGGTGCGATTGGCCCAGATCAGCCTGCCTGCTGCATCCGTCTGCCAGATCAGCTGTGGTGAATGATGGGCCACGTCGCGCAAACGGTCTGCCTCTGTGTTAGCAATGTTGCGGGTCAGCTGGGCCAGTGGCGTTGCAGAGCACCCATCACGGACCGACAGGCGCAGGGAATGTGCGGTGCGATGCAGGCAAAGGGACAGGGTTGCATGGGTCGGACTGTTCAATCTGGTCTTGCCGAAGGCATGTGACGTCAGGGATGTCGGCAGGTCCGGAAATGAACAGGTCAGCGCGGCAATCGTCGCCGCGAACTCTGTCTGCTGCGGCGGACGATGGGCAATCAGCGCAAGCGCATCATCGCTGGCGTCGACCAAAACGTCGTTGCGAAAAAGAAAGACAGCCGTTTTGCCAGAACCGTCGGCGCGCTTTGCCTCAACTGCGCGTCGTCTGCGGCCTTGCAAGGCCTGCAACAGCAGGATCAGCGATGCCCCTGCGAAGGCCGCGATGACGATCATGGCCAGATTTGTAAGGGTCGCTGACATTGGGCATCCTGTGTGACCGGCTGATTCCAGGATGCGATAACAAGGTTAACTTCGCATTAACCGGGGGCCATACTCACAGGTCGATCCATCAGATGGCAAAGGGTTTGTTTTCACCCAAGGGCTGATCCATGGGGGCCGCATCCTGCTGCAGCACCTCACGCGGCCAGGTCAGTGTGACGACCGCGCCCCCTGTGGCCTGCCCGGTCCAGCTGGCATGGCCGTGCCTTCGGCTATTGGTGAATTCCAGTGTCGCGCCAGAGCGTTCGAGCAATGTTTTGGCAATGAACAGGCCAAGTCCCATGCCCTCATACCCCGGACGACGCGCGCCATCTTCCAGCAGACGTCGGCGGCGCACATACGGATCACCGATGCGGCCGATCACAGACGGCGGAAAGCCGGCCCCGTCATCCAGGATACGCACCGTGACAGATTCCTCGGACCATCCAAGTTCGACGCTGACCTCTGATCTGGAAAAGTCGACCGCGTTCTGGATCAGATTGCGCAGACCGTGAATGATCTCTGGCTGGCGGGGAACAATCGGTTGGGCACGTTCGGCATCGGCATCGGGTTTGAGAAAGAAGCGCACCGATTTGCCACGGGCCAGATGCGGCTCGGCGGCTTCGCGGATCACAGCCTCCAGCGGCGCGCGGCGCAGGTGCAGGTCATCCTTTCCCGCACTCCCCATGGACCGCAGGATATCGCGGCACCGGTCGGCCTGTTGCCTGATCAGTTCGGCATCTTCCAGAAGCTCTGGCTGATCTTCCAGCTCTTCCTTCAACTCGCTGCTGACCAGCTTGATCGTGGCAAGCGGTGTGCCCAGCTCATGCGCGGCGGCGGCGACAACGCCCCCAAGGTCGGTCAGTTTCTGTTCGCGTGACAAGGCAAGCTGCGTCGCCAAGAGCGCCTCGCCCATGGCGTGCATTTCGTTGGTCACCTGCCGGGCATAGAGCGCGAGAAAGACAAGACCGATCAGCAGCGCCAACCAGAAACCGAACTGAAACAGCAACGGCAAGGCAAGGACTGTGCCGTCTGTCAGCATCAGCGGGACATGCCAGCGGCTGATCACGGTGATCAGGGAAATGGCGATCAGCCCCAGCAGCGCCGTGCTGCGCAGTGGCAAAACGGTCGCAGCAATGGTCACGGGCGCCAGCACCAGCATCGCAAATGGGTTGTTAAGCCCACCCGTTAGATACAACAGCAGGTTCAGCTGAACGATATCAAAAATCAGCCAAAGCGTGGCCTCCATCTCTGACAGGCGCTTGTTCTCGGGATAAAGGGCCGAAGACAGAAAATTGGCCATCGCGGATATGACGATGACGAAGGCCGCCGGAAAGATATCGATGTCCACATTGTAGAACTGCACCGCAACGATAATCGCCGTGGCCTGCCCCAGAACGGCGAACCACCGCAGGGCGACAAGCGTCCTCAGCCGGACCCAGTTGCTGCGCTGCTGTGCCTCGTAAAGCTGTACGTCGTCGCGCGCGGTGTTGGCTGTGGTTTCCATAATGGAAGAAGAATAGAGTGATTGGCCCGGCGCGCAATGCGACCTGTCGCACGCGCGGTGGTTGTTGACGGGCCGCCTTGCCGCCCTACCTCTGGGCGGAACCAGACACTGGACAAAACCTATGACGACAGAAGCTTTGGACCTGGGCGAAGACAAAAGTCTTTTGCTTGTCGATGATGATGAGGCGTTTTTGCGACGGTTGGCAAAGGCGCTGGAAAAACGTGGGTTCGAGGTCGAGATGGCCGGGTCCGTTGCGGCCGGTCAGGCGATTGTCGCAAACCGTCCGCCGGCCTATGCGGTTGTGGACCTGCGGCTTGAGGATGGCAACGGGCTGGATGTGGTAGAGGCGCTGCGCGCCCGGAAACCTGAAAGCCGGATTGTGGTGCTGACAGGCTATGGTGCGATTGCCACAGCCGTTGCTGCGGTCAAAATCGGCGCAACGGATTATCTGGCAAAGCCTGCCGACGCCACGGATGTGACCAACGCGCTGCTTGCGCGCAAAGATAGCCTGCCACCGCCGCCCGAAAACCCGATGAGCGCGGATCGCGTGCGGTGGGAACATATCCAGCGGGTCTATGAACTGTGTGATCGCAACGTATCAGAAACCGCGCGGCGCCTGTCGATGCACCGGCGCACATTGCAGCGTATCCTGGCCAAGCGCAGCCCGCGCTGACGCTAATTATCGTTTGATGTCAATGACATAATCATCCGATCACCGTCGCCGTTGGCCACAGTGACGGTGTTCTCGGTGATCTCTTCGATGGTCCAGTCACCAATGTTTTCACCTTCGCGTCCGCGCAAAAGCTCTGGCTGACTGGACAGGCGCATAAGCGCGATGCGGTCGGTTTCATCGTTGACGATGCCTGTCAGACTAAGCGTCACAGGCGGCGGTGCTTCTGGCACAACCGGCGCTGCGACCTCTGGCGGGCGGCGGGTGATGTGAAACAGCGGGCGGGCAAGCAACTCTTCCGACCCCTCCGCCAACTGGCTGGAGATATCGGCGCGTGCTGCGGGTGCCGCGGGGGCATTGACCGGCAGACTGACCTGATCGTCATCAACCAGCGGCATCCAGATGGCACCGGCCAGCACAAGGCAGATCATGCCAACCGCAAGCGGGACCGTGCGTTGAACCTGGCGTGAAAGGCTGATCATTGCGGTGTGAACCCACTCAGTTTGAGCTGAATAGCAAGTGGACGATCATCAATGCCCTGACTGCTGCTACGCCCACGACGCAGCACGATGCTGTCGACCACAATCATCGGGTCATGGCTTGCCAGACTTTCCAGAAATCCACCTAACTGGTTTTCTGCGACGACCCCGTTCAATGTCAGCGTCAGCCGCAGGGCACCTTGCAGCTGCTCGACCTGATCGGCGCGGATAACCTCCAGCTGGACCTGATTCTGGTCGGCCAGCGCCTGCATATCGCTTTGCATCTGTGACTGGGCCAGTTGCGGGGTCTCGCTTTCGTAAAAGGTGATGCCAACACCTGCGTTGCCCTGACGTTCTGTCGCGGCCTCTGCCTGCGCAATCGCGGCGCGCTGCGTGTCCATGCTGGCATAGCCGTTGCGGGCGACACTGGTCAGCAGCAATGTCAGCAAAAGCAGGACAAAGGCCGTACCAACCACCAACAGCGTCCCGAAACGCCGCACCAGACCGGGATTATGAAAGGTGAAGTTGTCGATCACTCTTCTCCTGTCAGGACGGCGTTGATCCTGAAGCGCTCAAGATTCTGCGTGTTGTCGCGTGTCACCGGCGAGCCGAATTCGATCTGACTGAGATCAGGCAACATCGACAACAGCCGTGTCACCTCTGCCGCTGAGGGGGCAAAGCCGATCAGCGTGACGTCAGCGCCCTCGATGATCAACTGGTCAAGCCAGACCCCGTCTGGCAGCGCTTCGGCCAGGCGGCCCACCATCGTCAGGCGGGTGTTTCCAAGCGCGCGTCTGCGCTGCAAATCATTGGTCACGGCCTGTTCGGCAGCGACCTCTCTGAGTGCGGCATTGGCGGCGTCGGCCTGTTCGGCAAGTGCGCCATTGCGCCCAGACTGCACGACGAATAGTGCAATGGCAGAGATCAGAAAGACCGCAAAGGCGATCAGTGGCATGCGCAACGTGGGTGGAATCCGTCGCAGACTGGCAAAAAAACCGGTGCCGCTTGGCCGCGACGGGCGCTGAAGCCAGTCAGGTTTGACAGCAAGCCGCAGCGTGCCATCTGCCGTATGCCGCCGCGCAAGATTGATGGATTTATTGGTGTCCCGCATGGCCTGCAGCACCCAATCTATCGCCGATTTCAGGACAACCGCAGCCTCAACCAGCCAGTCACCATTGGGAGTTTCCTTGGCGGTCCAGAATGTCACGCTCTGATCTTTGGGAATAGGAGAGCGGAAATCCATCTCGGCCTCAATCATCGCTTCGAGGTCGTTAAACGGGCCGTTGGGGATCTGAAACGACAGATCGAGGGCGGTGCGCCCGGCAAAAACGATGTCGATCTCTTTTTCCGGCAGTTGTTCCAGCCGATATTTCAGATCGCTGAGGCTATCAAAGCTGGTGACATCATCGTCCAGGCGCAATGCATATGACGTATCACCCAGAAACAGCTCTGGCGGTGGCGCCTTTTTTGGTGATTTCGGTGGCGCATGCAGCATCGCCATGCTCGCCGAGGCCAGATTGAGCAGCTTGGTGGCGCGATTGACGGATTTCTGCTTGGCTGTGGGTGCAGGGGACATGTCTGATGCTGGTGTCATGTCCGAACAGGACCCTTAAACTGATTGCGCTGAGCGGCAGTGTGCCGCTCAGCGCAAGACTTTTCAACTGTGATAGAGTTGTCAGACGTTGCCGCGTCTAAACAGCCCGTGGTTGGTAAAGTTGTGACCCGGGAAGACTGTCGAGATCAGGTTCTGCGACATGCCCATGTGATTCACCATGATTTCGCCAACCACGTCACGGAATTCCGTGGCATGTGGCAGGAAGCGGCCTGACAACAGCTGATCGTTGGCAATCGAGGAGACATCCGGTGCAAAGCCGCCAGATGTCGGGCCACCAAAGGCAAACCATGTGGACGCGTGGCCATGGTCTGTCCCTGTTGTGCCGTTCTCATGGACGGTCCGGCCAAACTCTGTACAGACAAGGACGACAACGTCATCCATGCCGGTGCCCATGTCGCGGTAGAATGTCAGCAGATCGTTGGCACCACGGCGCATGTTGCGGTGATAACCAAAGTTCTGATCAGTGAAGGGGTTGGGCGAGCCAAAGCCAGGGATCTGGTTGGAGTGTGTATCCCAACCGATGTTGAAGTCGAGCGCTGCCGTTTCCATTGGCACACCGGCCTTCAGCAACTGCGCTGCCATGCGCAGACCGCGACCCAGTGAACTGCCGGAATATTCCAGCCCGCCAGCATCAGTCTGATAGTTCGCCGCGGCGCCCTGCACCTCTGCGATGGAATCGATCATGACAAGCTGGTTGTCACGCAGATCACCTTCGAGGGCCGGTTGATCAACCTCATGCGACGAGATTTCACGCATCAGGTCTGTCAGCTGGTTGTCTGCACAACCGCTGCCGGCGCAAAGGTTGAAGTTTTCCAGCTCGAAACTGCCGGCGTCGCGCACGGCGGGCACAACAATCTGGCCGCGCTGTTCGGTGCTGATCGATGTTTTGCCAAGCACGGCACCACGCAGGGGGTGTTCCGGGCCCGTCACTGTCTGCATGTAACGGTTCAGGTAACCGTCGATCAGGTTGTTGCGGGCACCGGTGCCGATCCAGCGCTGGTTGTCAAAGTGCGACCGGTTACCATCGCTGATCGCGGTGGCTGGTGCGATCATCAGACGCCCGGCATCCCAGATTTCCATCAGGGGTTCGAGGTTGGGGTTCAGCGCGCGATATGTGCTGCCCAGATCAATGGCGGTGTTGCTGTCGCTGGACAGCGGTGCCTCGATCGCGATGTTCGGGCGGTGGTTGTAGTACTGCATGTCACCGACAGGTGGTGTCAGGTGCAGGCCGTCTGCGCCGCCGCGCATGAAGATTTTGATGAAAGTCTTGCCGTTGGTGCTTTGTCCAAAGGAGAACTTTGGCGCGCCTGCGGCACCCACCATGCTGGCAGCAGCAATCATTGCTGAGGACTTCAAGAATTCTCTACGATTTCTCAATTTGCTTACCTTTCCAAATCGGATGGGTCTGAGGCTTACTGAAGCAGAACACTTGGCATGACAATCAACAGTCCTGCCGCCCGCGCAAATGCGTCGGACTCGTTCCGGGTTGGATCAAAAATACCGTCTGCCCCTTTGAGCACGTCAATCAGGCTTTCATACTCTTCAAGCGAGAAACGGTCAGCTGTCGCAATGGTCAGCAGGTAGGCCGCGACCTCTTCTGCGGTCAACAGACCAGCCGAGGCGGCAGAAGTCTGAAGATCGAAGTTGTAGCGACCAGGCTGTACAACAGTGTTTGTCATCTCGCGGTACTGACCAATCAGCGTTGCTGAGTTGATCCACTGGCTGCCAACTTCGGCAAGACCAGTCGGCACCTGGAAGGTGAATGGATCGAAGCCGCCGAGCACGGCCACTGTCGCCATCTTGCCAAGGAAATCACCCTGGATGTCTCCAGCATCGCGGGTCATGCCAAAGGCACGGGCGACACCGACAACATATTCGTAAGGGGTGCGTGCCTTGTTGCGCTGATATTCAACGGTGTTGATGAATTCAGGCGCAGTCAGGATGGCCCGCAAAACCTCGCCCATGTTGCCATCAGTGGCAGCCCAGGCGGTGGTGCAGATGTCGACAAACGCGGCAGGCGGTTCATCGGCGACAAACTTCTGCACGATCTTGCCGCAGACATAGGCATGTGTGCGTGGGTCATCGGCAAGGATCGCGATCAGCTCTTCCCCTTCTTCGACACCGGCAGCACCAGAGCGGCCAGCGATCGTCGTGTTCAGGAAGGGAATGACCTTGTCACCCGTGTCGTGACGGCCAGAGTTGAAAGAGAAATCAAAATCCTGCGCTTCGTCACCGGCATTCGGGTTTGTCCGTTCATAGGTCCAGCCGGTAAAGACGCGTGAAACAGCGATCACATCTTCATCGGTGTAACCTGTGTTAACACCAACGGTGTGCAGTTCCATGATCTCGCGACCATAGTTTTCGTTGATGCGGCCCGCACGGTTCTGATCGTTGTCAAGGAACTGGGACATCAGCGGGCTGCGCGCAGAGTAGAGCAGCAGATCTTCGAAGTTTCCAAACGCATTGTCACGGAAGAACGCGCGGTCGTCGATGGCTTGCACCATGACCTGGCTGTCTTTGTTGGTTGCGTGGAAATGGTTGCTCCAGAACTGGCCCATCACATCTTGCAACTGCTTTTCCGAGAAGATCGAATGCGCAAGGTTGTGGTGATACAGGCGTTCGACGATGGCACCGTTAAAGGTGTTGTCGCGCCGCAGGATGCGGTCGATATTCATCGCATTGAACGACGCATCACTGATGCTGTCGGGGTCAAGCTGCTCTTCTACGTAAGCGTCAAAGCCCATGGACCGGACGCGGGTGTAAAGGTCTTCTGTCGCGCCAAATGTCAGGCGGGACAGGGCTTGCGAGACACCATCGGTCGCGACAGCGGCTGTATATTGATATTCGACAGGCGCGCTCATCACGTTGGCGTTGCTGCTTGATGTCCCGACAAGTGTGACAGTCGCGGCGCCGGTCAGCAGATCTTCCTGGAACAGGCGCATGGCGAACTGGCCGGTGGTTGCGGCGACATCAACCGTCGTTGTGCGACCGGACGGTTCGATCGTCACATTGATGGTGTCATAGGTCAGCGGGTCCATCACACCGCCAAACAGGGTTTGGCCAGTGTAGTTGACAATGCCACCGTCGGCAGGGCCGGCAACAATTTCAATTGCCTGCGTCAACGACACGCCAACTGGCGGCGCCAATGCGCTCGACACGGCCATATCACCCGACGGCGGTGGAGGCGGCGGAGGTGG
>JAHDGO010000474.1 GCA_020627605.1 Yoonia sp. | reverse complement strand
AATCCGTGCCAACGCCATAGCGCTTCAACTGGCCAATGCAGTAACTGCCGATGCTGTCATCAGACACCCGCGTGACCAATGACGCCTGCCCGCCCAGCTTGCAGATGCCGGCGGCAATATTCGCCGACGACCCGCCAAGCCCGACGCCGACGGTTTCTGCATCCTCAACCGCGACGCCTGCATCGGTAAACAGATCAATCCCGGCGCGTCCCACCACCAGAAAATTGTTCTTCTCAATACCGGCAATCAGATCGGTCATTTGCGCCCAATCGTGTTGCGCGCCTCGGCCACGTCAAAGGCCTGCGGATGCGGATAGTTGAGGCCCATAAGCTGGCGCAGATCGTCCGAGGCGTTGTCGAGAAAGCCCTCTGGCAGCGCGCCGTGCATTTCCTCGATCGGGGTCAGCCATTTCGGGCCATAGTTGATCAACACGGCAGAGCGGTCGATATCAGTGGATTTATTCGGCATCGCGCAATGCCAAGCGGCGCCAAAGAACAGGGCCACATCGCCGGGCGCGCCCAGCATCCGCTCACACTTGCCATAGAAATCGTCGGCTTCGGTAGGATAGCGCAGCTCTTTCTGCGATCCGGGCACATAGGCGGTGGCGCCGCTTTCCTCGGTAAACGGGTCCAGCAGGATCGTGACCTGTGCATTCATCGGAAAAGAGGCGTTCAGCCCGATGGGGTGCGTCTCGGCCTTGTACATATCCCAGTAGGGGTAATCGACATGCGGTTCCTGCCCCGGGCCACCGGGCAGGATGCGGTTGGCGGCGATGGAGCCCATGAGGAACTCTGTCCCCAGAAACTTGCGCAGCACCGCCATGATGACCGGATGCGCGGCCATATCGGCAAAGACATCGCCCTTGGCCAAGAGGTTCCAGACACGGCGTTGCAGGTTCAGCTTGCCATCCTGTTCGGCCTGCCCCTGAAAATGGGTGACTTTGTCGGCCTCTGCCGAATGTTCGTGAATGATCGCGCGCGCTTCGGCGATCTGCGCATCCGAGAATAGCCCAGACAACAGCACGGCACCTTTGCCATGCAGCAATTCTTGCACGATGGCATCAGGGTCAGCCGTTTCTGCCGTAAACCGCAGCATCAGATGCCCTTTCGTTGCTTGTGGCGGGTGGATTCCCAATCGACATGGGCATCGCGGACCTTGTTGGATGTGGTGATATGCGGGGTGCCGACCTCCCACCAGGCGTGGCCTTCGGTGGTCCAGCCCTCGTAGGGGTCCACCTGCATGCAGATCACATAGGTCCGGTCTGCGGCCTTGGCGCGCTTGAACGCCGCCTCCAGCTCTGCCGGGGAGCTGACGGTTTCCGCCTCTGCCCCCATGGCGCGGGCATGGGCCTCAAAATCCACCGTGACCTGCGTTGTGGCGGTTGGTGTATCAGCGATCAGGTTGTTGAAGCTCTCATTTCCAGTGTTGTTCTGCAGCTTGTTGATCACCGCAAAACCGCCGTTGTCCAGCACCAGCACGATCATCTTCTTGTCGGTCAGGACGGATGAGT
>JAHDGO010000031.1:1526-12518 GCA_020627605.1 Yoonia sp. | reverse complement strand
GTGATCCCGCAGGGGCCTATCCTTGCCGGGTTCAATGCGGTGCCGCATCTTGATCAGGCCGACCGCGCCCATGCGCTGACACATTACTAAGGACCCTTGCCCATGCTGACACTTCACTACGCACCCAAAACCATCTCTGTCGCAGTGGCGATTGCACTGGAAGAGGTAGGCGCGGACTACACCGCCGTCCGTGTCGACTTTGCCAGCAGCGAACAGACCCAGCCTGCCTACCGCGCGATCAATCCCAAAGGCCGTGTGCCCGCCCTGATTACGCCAGAGGGTGTCCTGACAGAAACGCCTGGCCTTTTGGAATATGTGGCCCCCGCACTTGTGCCCGGCGATGCCTTTGCTGCCGCGCGGATGCGTGAGGTCATGGCCTATCTCAATGGCACCATGCATCCGCATCACGCTCATGGGCTGCGGGGCGAACGTTGGGCGGATGAGGAAAGCTCTTTCGCGGATATGAAACGCAAGGTGCCTGAGCGCATGGCTGATTGCGCCGCCTATCTGGAAGAGATGCTGCCGACGCTGCCGTTTGCTTGCGGGGATATGGCCGTCGTGTCTGATGCCTATCTTTATGTCGTGCTCAGCTGGCTGCCCGGTGATGGTGTCGATATCACCGCCTATCCGGGGCTGGTCGCCTTTCAATCCAAAATGCGCGCGCGCCCGTCAGTGCAGGCGGCGCATGACACGGGCATGTTCGGATGACGCATCTCTGGGTCCGGGCAGAACCGCGCACCCATGAAGAGCGTGTCGGCCTGACCCCGCATGGTGCAGCAAAGTTGCTGGCCGCAGGCTATCAGGTCACGGTGGAGGACAGCCGCCAGCGTATCCTGCCCATCGCGGATTATGTTGCCGCCGGCTGCACAACAGCGGCAGAGGGGGCCTGGGTCGATGCGCCTGATGATGCGGTGATCTTTGGTCTGAAGGAACTGCCAGAGGATGGCACGCCACTGCGCCACCGTCACATCATGTTTGGTCACGCCTATAAAGGACAGCCCGCGGGTAAGGTCCTGCTGGACCGGTTCAGGGCGGGCGGCGGCACCCTGCTGGATCTGGAGTATCTGACCGACACCGGCGGCCGCCGGGTCGCCGCCTTTGGCTATTGGGCGGGCTATGCCGGGGCCGCTGTGGCGCTGATGTGCTGGGCGGCGCAACAAAAGGGCGCGATCGCGGGGCCTGTGAAGGCTTATCCAAGCGCCAATCATATGCTGGTGGCATTGCAAGAGGCACTGGTCACGCAGGGTGCTGCCCGCCCGACTGCGCTGATTATCGGGGCACTGGGCCGGGTCGGCACGGGTGCTGCTGATCTTTGTCAGGCGATGGGCGTGGCCACGACAAAATGGGACATGGCCGAAACCGCAACCGGCGGGCCGTTTCCACAGGTCATGGCCCACGACATCTTTTTCAACTGCATTCTGGCCCGGCCCGGCACCCCGGTTTTTGTGCCAGCCAGTGCCAAGACGGCACCGCGGCAATTGTCGGTCATCGGTGATATCGCCTGCGACCCCGATAGCGACTTTTCCCCGGTCAAGGTCTACGACCGCACCACCACATGGGACGCCCCGGCCTTGCGGGTGCATGACGCCCCCGTGCTGGATGTCACAGCCATCGACAATCTGCCCTCCATGCTGCCTGCCGAAAGCAGCGAGGATTTCGCAAGCCAGCTGTTGCCGCATCTTCTGACATTCGACACTGACCCCGATGGGGTCTGGGCGCGGGCGCGAGACTGGTTCGACAGGGCGGTGAGCTGATGGGTTATATGGTTGATGGGGTCTACCACGTCGGTGATGACGTCACCAAAACCCTGCCCGATGGCGCGTGGGAACGCAGCCGCAGCACCGTGCGCCACTGGATCGGCGCTGGCGACTTTCCGGCAGAGGCGGGCCGCTATCATCTTTTTGTCGCGTGGAACTGTCCCTGGGCGCACCGCACGCTGCTGACCCGCGCGATCAAGGGGCTTGATGCGATCACGGTGTCCTATGCCAAACCCAATCGCGATGATCAGGGCTGGATTTTTGATGCCGAAGGGGTCTTTGCCGACCCGCTGCTGGGCGCGCGTGCCGTGCATGAGGTCTATAGCGCCGACCCGATGCAATACACAGGGCGGCTGACTGTGCCAGTCTTATGGGACAAGGTCGCGGCCCGCATGGTCAGCAACGAAAGCGCAGATATCGTGCGGATGCTGAATGCCCAGTTTGACGGGCCGGAGCTTTATCCAGAGCCTTTGCAGGGGCAGATCGACGCTTGGAACAGCCTGATCTATGACACCGTGAACAACGGGGTGTACCGCGCAGGCTTTGCCAGCACGCAAGAGGCGTATGAAAAGGCCGCGCATCAGGTCTTTGACACACTGGACAAGATCGACGCACTTCTGGCGGATCAGGCCTATCTGTGTGGGGATCAGTTTACCGAGGCTGATCTGCGCCTCTTTCCGACGCTCGCCCGGTTTGATGTGGCCTACCACTATGCGTTTCGCTGCAATCTGCGCAAACTGTCCGACTATGCGCATCTGTGGCCCTATGCCAAACGCATCTATGCCATGCCCGGTGTGGCGGACACCGTGCGCTTTGACATCTACAAACGCGGCTATTTCAGCGCGAGCGAAAAGCGTAATCCGCTGGGCATCATCCCCATCGGACCAGAGGTGGACTGGCGCTGACCCGCGCGGCAACCGGGCTTGATGCAGGTCAAGGCGTCGCATGACGGACCACGTTACATTTCTCCTGCACCTAAAATGGGGGAGTGGACGATGTTTCAGAAAATCGTGGTCGGCATCGACGGATCAAAGACGGCTGAGAACGCGCTTGTCATGGCGTGCGACATCGCCAAACGCTATGGGGCCGAATTGCACCTTGTGCATACACCGCAGCCGTTGACGGTGGTCTATGCGACAGGCGTGGCAGCGGCCTTTCCCGTTGCCATGCCGACACCTACGGCGCAGGAACTGCGCGATGCGGCAAAGAAGGTGGTTGATGCCGGACTGGCGACTGCCAAGGATTGCGGCGCAGAAGTGAAGGCCACCTACGACGATCCGGGGGAACCTGCGGATCAGATCATGGCCTGCGCCAAAGCCTGCGGTGCTGATCTGATTGTCACCGGGCGGCGAGGCCTTGGCAACCTGGGTGCGCTGGTGCTTGGCAGCACGTCGCAGATGATCAATCACGCCTCCGAATGCGCCTGCCTGACGGTGGCCTGATCTATTTTGACCCGAACAGCCGGTAATACATCCAGTCTGGCATGAACTGCGACAGACGGAAGACCCATGAAAACACCATGGGAAAGCTCTTCTTGAATTCGTCAGTGTTCATGTGGTCGAACACCTCTTTCGCGGCATCTTCCGGGGACATGATGAAAGGCATGTTGAAGTCGTTCTTGTCCGTCAGCCGCGTCTTGATAAAGCCGGGGTTGATGACCTGTACCTGAATGGGGCTGGTACGCAGGTCGGCCTGCATGGATTCTGCCAGCGCCATCAGACCGGCCTTGGACGCGCTGTAGCCGATTGCGCCTGGCAAACCCCGAAAGCCCGACAAAGAGCCGACAAGCACGATATGCCCTGACTGTTTGGCGACCATGTCCTTGATCACCGAACCCGCCACGCGGGACCCACCAAGGAAATTGATCTCGCCCATCAGGTCGGCTTTTTCGTTGTCCCACTCTTGCGCCTTCATGGGCCAGTAGACCCCGGCAAGATAGACGACGCCGTCAAGATCACCGGCCTCTTTCGCCGCCGCCTCCACCGCTTCACGGTCGGACACGTCAACGGTGATGTAAGATGCCTTGCCGGGCAGTTCTTCGACGAGGGATTTCAGTCGATCCTCTGATCTGGCAGATACGATCACCTCGGCCCCGGCGCGGCTGAGGACAAAGGCGACCTCACGCCCCAGACCTTCGCTTGCACCAACAAGCCAATAGCGCTTTCCCTGCCAGTTCTTCACGTCATTCTCCTGCGTAGGCTTTATCAGTGGGGCGCATCGTCGCGACAAGCTCTGCCACTTTGATCCCCCACTTACGGAACTGGCTGCGGTTCATAATGTTCCCGTTGGACATCAGATACATCCAGTCAGTGACGTCGAGCGCGTGGCCACCGGCCTCTTCCGTCAGTTTGATACGGTAGTTGAGCAGCACGGCAGACCCGCTTTGCTGCCCGGTTCCTGCACCCACGACATCGGGGGCCTCGGCCTTGATCCGGCCATCGTTGCCAAGGGTCAGGGTCCAGACCCTGTCCTGCACCTGTCCGCTGTCGTAGTAGAACTTCTCGACCATGGTGCAGACGTTACCGTTCCATGTCGCGTCAAAATTGGCGACAAACCGGGATGAGACCTTGCCTGTCGGGCCGTAGATCACGCCTTCGCATTCCACGGGGCCGTTGAACCGTTCGCGGATGTCAAAGATCGGGCCATCGGCATAATCTTCGGATTTCTGCGCCCAGAAAGACACGTAACGCTCTTTCAGGAACATCGCGATGGCCATCAGGATCGCGCCGATCAGAATGTAGGTCATAAACGACATCGTTTAGTCCTCAAGTTTCGTCACCATCAAAAGGCCGATGGCGATCAATTTCAAAAGTGACGGCACAAGTGCGTAAAGCACCGTCAGCATCGTGATGGCGTCGGCTGGCAAATCGGTTGCCCCTGCCTCAAACCCGGATCGTTCAAGTAGCGGCAGCAGAACCACCGCGGCGAAAGCAAGCGTGAACTTGTTCACCAAATTCCAAAGCCCGAAACCCTGCCCGGCGTTGGGCGAGATCACGGACATGCGTTTTGCAAACATCGCCGGCAGCAAAGTCAGGTCTGCCCCGATGGTCGCTCCACTTAATACGCAGACAATGGCGAAAGGGATCACATCGCCTGGCGATAAAGTCAGCGTGTAGGCAAAAGACGCGACGGCCAGCATCATGGCGCAAAGCAGGACAGGTTTCGCCCCGAACCGGCGCGCCAGCGCCGACCACAACGGGGAAGAGACCGCCGCGGCCAGAAAAAACAGCACTAATAAAGGGCCTTCCCAGCCGACAGCCCCCAGTTTGCTTTCAACATAGAACAAGAACAGCGTCGATGAGACCGCCAGCGGCGTGGCATTGACCAGCGCCAACACGAGCAGCTTGCGCGCTGTATTGTCGCGGATGATGTCACCGATCGGTGTGGGGTCCTGACTGACCCTGCCTTTCCATTCCGGCCACATGAAAAAGGCGGCCACCAGTGTCATCGCCGCAAAGCCATAGGCGAAAGCGGCAAAGGGGTCGGCGACAACACCCATCAGGGCAGTGGGGATCACGGCCGCAATACAGACCCCGATCAGTGCCCCGCTTTCCCGCCAGGCGGCCAGCCGCACATGCCCTTGCGGATCATCCCCGGCCTTGCTGACGCCCTGCGCATAAAAGTTGATGGTCAAAAAGCTGAAAGCGGTGAAAAGCCCCGTGACCGTGATGCCGAACCACCAAAGCGGATCAATCGGCGGTGCAATGGCGAAAAGCCCGATCATGGATATTGCCATGATCACCGCGCCGATGGTGATCGCCAGCTTCTTGGCTCCTTCCAACCGCTCGCTGATCCAGCCCAGCACAGGATCCTGGATCATGTCAAAAAGCCGCATCGCAAACAGCAGCGTGCCAAGTGCTGTCAGGCTGACGCCGAACGTATCGGCGTAGTACTTGGGCGCGTAGATATAGATTGGCAGGCCAGCGCCTGACAGGACAGCGGCAAAGCCGGTGTAGGCCGGCAGCCGCTCTGACAGGGCTTTCATCGGCTGACCTCCTCCACCGGGGGGGCAGGTTGCGACCGGAAGGTGGCGCCTTTCCACCAGAGCTTGATCGCCTGCCAGTGGATCAGTGCCAGCACCCGGCGCGACCCGAACGGGCGGCGCAGGGCGGATTTGATGATGCCCGCGTTGGTCATCGGCTTGCGCGCGCCTGTCAGTGTGGCGATCAGCCCGCCGTTGCCGCGGCTGTAGTCAATCCAGATGCCGATGCTGTCTGGCTGGATATCAAAACGAAAGGTGTACCCGCCCGCGACAGGTTGAAACGGCGAGACATGCATCAGCTTTTGCGCGCTCAGCGTATCGTCTTTGGTGATGGCATGACCGTCGGCATGACGGCAAAGATATGAATGGCGGTCGCCGAAAGTGTTGGTCACCTCGGCAATCACAGTGCGCAGCACGTCACCCGCATCGTAACACAGCCAGAATGACACCGGGTTGAAGACATGACCCAGCACACGTGGTTGCGCCAGAAGATCAATTCGCGCGGTGTCGGCGATATCGTGGGCGGCGAGTATGTCGCGCACCCATGCCGCACCCCGGCCCGCCTTGGGCGGCCCGCCATGGTCACTGTCCTGCAGCGACATCAGGTTGCGGGCGTTGCGCGAAAACAGCGCCGGTGACTCCACCGGCGCTTCGGCATCCATCAGCACATAGTCGATGGAATAGCGAAAGGCGTTTTTCGTCGCCCCGCGCCGCCCGTGATAGGTTTCTGCCGCGATATGATGGGCGGTGGCGCTCACTCTGCCGCCATCGGCATATGTTCCAGCGCGTTGAGGGCATGGACAACGTCCAGTGCGCTCGAAAGGCCATCCTCGTGAAAGCCGTTTTTCATCCATGCGCCGCAGAACCATGTGCGGTTGGACCCGTTGATCGCGACGGCGGCCTTCTGGGCGGCGATCGCCTCCAGGTCATAGACGGGATGGCGCAGGTTGACCTCATCCCAGATCAGCTCTTCCCTGATGGGCCGGTTGGAATTCAGCGTCACCATCATGTCCTGCCCGGTCAGCCATGGCTGCAGCGAGTTCATCCAATAGGTCAGGTTGATTTCTTTGTCGGTGCGCTGGGCGTCTTCGGAATAGACCCACGATGACCAGACTTGCCGCCGTTTCGGCATGATCGAGGTATCAGAATGCAGCACGACCCTGTTGGGCTGATAGCGGACCGCGCCGAGGATCGATTTTTCCACGCCGGTTGCGTCTGACAACATGCGCAGGGTGTCATCGGAATGGGTGGCAAAGATGACTTCGTCAAAATGTTCCCATGTGCCGCCAACGGCTTTGACGTCGGCGCCGATCTGCGTGCGGCGCACGGCATTGATCGGCGCACCAAGACGCATGTCGACGCCGCGCCTGTGCATGTCAGCCTCCAGTCTGCTGACATAGCTTTGCGAACCACCGGCGACCGTGTACCACTGATGCTGGCCGGTTGCGCCAAGCAAGGCGTGATTGTCGAAAAAGCGCATCATCGCATAGGCCGGGAAGTCGAGGATTTTTTCCTTGGGCGTCGACCAGATGGCACCGGAAAACGGCAGCAGATAGTGATCGCGGAAATAATTGCTGAGGCCGAGTTTCTGCAGCAACTGACCGATGGTCATGCTTTCATCCTGACTGGCGGCCAGACCCTTGGCGTTGAACCGCAGGATGTCACGGACCATGCGCAAAAAGCGCGGGTTGGCGATGTTGCTGCGCTGGGCAAACAAGGCGTTGAGGCTGGCCAGCCCGTATTCCAGTTTGCCACCGGCAAAGGACGTCCCAAAACTCATGTTGCTTTTGACGACCGGCACGTCGAGGTGGTCGAAGAGTTTCGTCAGGTTGGGATAGTTGGCATAGTTGAAGACGATGAATCCTGTATCAACAGCCTGATCGCGGTTTGGCCCGGCCATCCGGGTACGGGCATGGCCGCCCAGTCGTGGTTCAGCCTCAAACAGCACAACCTGATGGTCCTTGGCCAACGCATGTGCGGCCCCCATCCCCGAAATGCCTGCCCCGATTACTGCTATTTTTCTGGGCGCGGCTGTCCCGGTCTCAAATGGCATTTCTTGCGAACCCCGTCCTATTCCTGCGTCTTTTTATCTTACGCTTAAGAAACTTAGCTGGATCACAAGAAAAGACAGGGGGCAAGTGATCCAAATGGTTACCAGTGGCGTAACACCTTTATGTTGACGGAAACCAATGCCCCCGCCAAAGCTGGAGTTTCTGCCGCGATTGCGGCAGCGGCCAAGCCTGACGAACAGCGCCCGGTCAAAGCAGGGAAACGAGTGGTGACAGGTGACATAACAAGCAAGCGGATGGCATGGGTCGTGCAGATCTACGCCGTGCGTGACAACAAGGACCGCGCTGCCTTTGCAGAGCTGTTCGCCTACTTCGCGCCGCGCGTGAAGTCGTTTTTGATGAAGTCGGGGGCCAGCCCGGATCTGGCCGAAGAATGCGCACAGGAGGTTATGGCGACCCTTTGGAACAAGGCCCATCAGTTCGATCCGACCAAGGCGAGTGTATCCACATGGATCTTTACCATCGCCCGGAACCGCAAGATCGACATTCTGCGCAAGCAGCGGCGGCCAGAACCCGAAGACCTGCCATGGGGCCCAGAGCCAGAGCCTGATCAGGCCGAGGCGATTGGCCTGCAACAAGAAACGGAACAACTCGGGCAGGCCCTGGCCACGTTGCCCGAAGCACAGAGGAAACTGATCGAACGCGCCTACTTTGGCGAGTTGAGCCATAGCGAGATTGCCGCCGAAACGGGGCTGCCGCTGGGGACGATCAAATCGAGGATTAGACTGGCGCTGGACCGCCTGCGTCACGCAATGAAATGAAAAATGACATGAAACAGATCAAACATCACCTGACCGAACCCCTGCTGATGGGCTATGCCGCAGGCACGTTGCCGGAGGCCTTCAATGTGGTTGTCGCCACCCATGTGTCCATGTGTGACGATTGCCGCGCTGCCTTGGCCGAGTATGAGGCCGTCGGCGGCGAGGTCATGCTGGAAACTGATCCGGTGGCTATCGCAGAGGATGCGTTGACCGCAACCATGGCGATGATTGATGCAGAAAAGAATACGGTCACTGCTGCGCCCAAGCGCAAGCCGTCCAATATTTTTCCGGCCCCGCTACAGGATTATGTGTCAGGTGACATTGATGCACTGAAATGGCGCAAGGTTGGTGGCGGTGTCAGCCAGTTGGTTTTGAAAACGTCAAAAGACGCCAGCGTGCGCCTGCTGCGTATCCCTGCTGGCACGGCTGTGCCTGATCACGGGCATCGCGGCACGGAGCTGACGCTGGTGTTGCAGGGTGCCTTCACCGATGACGATGACCGTTTTGGTGTCGGTGATGTCGAGGTCGCCAATGAAGATCTGAACCACACACCTGTGGCCGAGGTTGGTGTTGATTGCATCTGCCTTGCCGCCACGGATGCACCTTTGCGCTTTAACAGCTTCCTGCCCCGGATCGCCCAGCGGTTCGTCGGTATCTGATTTACTGCCCGTCTACCCAAGACCACTCACCCAAGGATGCCCCGGTTTTACCGGGGCTTTCTTTTTTGCATGATGACAGGCTTTACCCGTCGGTCCCGCGCTGGGGTGGGGCCAGTGGCACGACTTTGGCATCCGCCTCCGGCGCCAGTTCCTCAAAATCAAAGTTGTCCAGCCTGTCAGCCCGTTTGCCAGCCCGCGTTGCGGCTGTCAGCACGCCAGAGACATCATCCCCAGCCTGCCGCAAATGCACCTCCAGCTTGCCGGCCTTTTCGCCGATGATCTCGACATCGCGATGCAGCATCTTCAGCGCCTTGCGGATTTCGCCAGCCTGCTCGCGCATCCTTGCGTCTTTCAGGATTGCCCGCATCGTGTTCAGCGTGGCCATGCAGGTGGTGGGTGACACGATCCAGACCCGTGCGTCGAACCCGGCGCGCACGACCTCTGGCAGGCGGGCGTGCAATTCGGCATAGACCGCCTCTGACGGCAGGAACATGATCGCACCGTCGGCTGTTTCACCTTCGAGGATGTATTTTTCGCTGATGTCCTTGATGTGCTTGCGCACGGCATTTCCCAGATCGCGCAGGGCGAGTTTTTGCAGTTCCGGCGTATCGGCGGCGGCGAACGCCTCATAGGCTTCAAACGGGAATTTCGCGTCAATCACGATGGGGCCGGGCGGATTGGGCAGATGCACCAGACAGTCGGCGCGCTTGCCGTTCGACAGTGTGGCCTGCAGGGCGTAGCTGTCGGTGGGCAGCGCCTTGGACACGATATCGGTCAGCTGGATTTCCCCGAACATGCCGCGCCGCTGCTTGTTGGACAGAATATCCTGCAGGGTCAGCACATCGCCTGACAGTTTTTCAATATTGGTCTGTGCCTTGTCGATGGTTGCCAGACGTTCTTGCAATTCTGTCAGGCTTTTGGTGGTTTTCTCGGATGATCCGGTCAGGGTTTCTTTCATCCGTTCCTGCATTTCAGTCAGTGACAGGGTTGACCGCCGCGCGTTTTCGGCAAGCCGATCAGCCATTTGCGCCTGCACCTCTGCCAGACGGGTTTCCATCGTCTGCACCACATGGATTTGCGCATTGGCCTGTGCATCACTGACCGTCTGAATGTTGCCCGCCAGCTGATGCTGGCCCTGTCCCAGCGCGTGCACATCCTGCGTCAGCCGCCCTACTTGCCCGGCGACGTAATGCACGGCTTCGGCCGATTTGCCAGCGCGCCGCACCGTAACAACCAGCAGGATCAGCACCAAAAGCGCCACAGCACCGGCGACAATCGCGGCAAGCGTCAGCGGATCATTCATATTGATCTGGATGTCGCCAATCTGGATCATGTGCGCCCGAACAGCCGTTCAATGTCGGACAGCTTGAGTTCCACATAAGTGGGCCGCCCATGGTTGCACTGCCCTGACAGCGGCGTCGCCTCCATCTCTCGCAGCAGCGCGTTCATTTCTGCCGCCTGCATCCGGCGGCCTGATCGGATAGAGCCGTGACAGGCCACACGGCTGAGGATCGCCTCGATCCTCGACTGGACGCTGGCGCTTTCGCCCTGATCAGGCAATTCATCCAGAATATCGCGGATCATCCGTTCGGCGTTCACCTCACCCAGGATCGCTGGGGTTTCGCGCACGGCAATGGCGGTGCCACCAAAGGGTTCGATGGTCAGACCAAGCCGGGCGAGGGCATCGGCCTGCTCCAACAGCAGCGCGACCTCACCGGTTGTCAGCTCAACCACCTCGGGGATCAGCAGTGCCTGCGCGGCAAC
>JAHDGO010000031.1:0-1516 GCA_020627605.1 Yoonia sp. | reverse complement strand
AGCTTTTCGTAAACCAGCCGCTCATGTGCGGCGTACTGATCAACAATGACCATGCCGGTGTCGGTCTGTGCGATAATGTAGTTTTCATGCACCTGCGCGCGGGCCGCACCCAACGGCAGGTCTTGTGGCGCATCGTCAATGACGGGTTCGATGCGGGCCGATGGTGCCTCCGCAAAACCGCCATAGCTTGGGGCCTGCGCCTGAAATGTCATTGACCGGGCAGAGAAACCGGGGCGGTCCATCTGATAGACGCGCGGTTCAGTGGCTTGCGGCCGCATCGCGCCCAGCGTGGCGTCTGCCACGGTTGTCGACGCACGATGCCCGGCCTCTGCCAATGCGTGGCGCAGACCTGAAACAATCAGTCCCCGCACCGTGCCGGGGTCGCGAAAACGCACCTCTGATTTGGCGGGGTGCACGTTGACATCCACCAGTTTCGGATCGCAGTCGATGAACAGTGCCGCCACCGGGTGCCTGTCACGCGACAGAACATCCATATAGGCCGCCCGCAGCGCACCCAGCAGCATCTTGTCGCGCACTGGCCGCCCGTTGACGAAGAGGAACTGCGCTACCGCCGCCCCGCGCGAATAGGTCGGCAGCGCGGCATAGCCTGTCAGATGAAACCCCTCGCGCTGGGTATCCAGCCGCAGGGCATTCTCTGCAAATTCGCGGCCCAGCACACTGCGCAACCGTCCGTGCAGCGCATCGAACATGTCTCCGGTTTCTGCGTCGGCCCGGAACAGGGTGCGATTGTCGCCGCCCGAGGCATCGCGCAGGATGAAGGTGATGAAGGGTTCGGCCATCGCCAGACGCTTGACCACATCGGTGACCGCCTGCGTTTCTGCGCGGTCGGTGCGCAGAAACTTCAGCCGTGCGGGCGTGGCATAGAACATATCGGCAAGGCTGATCACGGTGCCGCCTGACAGGGCGGCAGGTTTGACCGCGCCCATCTGACCCCCGGCAACACTGACAGTTGCTGCATCTTTGTCGCCAGTGCGCGAGGTGATGGTCAGCCGCCCGACCGCGCCGAGCGAGGGAAGCGCCTCTCCTCTGAAGCCGAAAGAGGTGATATTCAGGAGATCAGAACCGTCGATCTTGGATGTGGCATGCCGCGCCAGCGCGAGGGGCAGATCATCTGCTGCGATGCCGCAGCCATCGTCGGTGACCCGGATCAGGGTCTTGCCGCCATCGGCGATCATCACCTCGACCCGTGTGGCGCCGGCATCAACGCTGTTTTCCACCAGTTCCTTGACCGCAGAGGCAGGCCGTTCCAGCACCTCACCAGCCGCAATCCGGTTGATTGCGGCCTCATCCAGCTGTCTGATGACGGGCTGATGCTTTATCTGGGGGTCAACGACGGACATGCCACAAGGTTTAGCATGACACGCCGCGATTCTGCGAGGGGAAAGAGCCGCCTGAATTCATTGGAAATTCAGGCAAACCGATCAAATTTGGCGCAATCAGATCGCCGCGATTGCGTCGCTTCCAACCCTTCCGGCTGACCAACCACCACGAAATG
>JAHDGO010000030.1:3662-12600 GCA_020627605.1 Yoonia sp. | reverse complement strand
GGTCTGCCGGCGAAAGCGCTGTTGGTACTGGACGGGGCCTATGCGGAATTTGTCGATGGTTTCGACGCTGGCAAAGCGCTGGTGGAGGCGCGGGACAATGTCGTCATGACGCGCACCTTCTCCAAGATCTATGGGCTGGGTGGCATGCGGGTTGGCTGGGGCTATGGCCCGCAACCCATCATTGACGTCATCAACCGCATTCGTGGGCCGTTCAATCTGTCAGGGGCTGCCCTGGCAGCGGCAGAGGCAGCCGTGCGCGACACCGCCCATACCGAAAAATGCCGCATCGAAAACGCCCGCTGGCGCGACTGGCTCGCCAATGCGCTGGCAGAGGTAGGCGTGCCGTCCGATACCTCGACCGCCAATTTCATCCTTGCCCGTTTCGCGGATGAGGCTGAGGCGAGCGCCTGCGACGACCATCTGCGCGATGCCGGCATCATCGTGCGTAAGGTCGCGGGATACGGTCTGCCCAACTGTCTGCGCATCACCGTCGGGGATGAGGCCGCCTGCCGCCGCGTCGCCCATGCGATCGCCCAGTTCAAGGGGTCGGCGTGATGGCGCAGATTTATGACAAGGTCGCCCTGATCGGTTTGGGCTTGATCGCATCGTCGATGTGCCACGCGATGCGGCGGGCGGGGCTTGCTGGTGAAATCCGGGGCTACGCCCGCTCGCAAGAGACCCGCGACATCGCGCGTGAGATCGCGCTGTGTGACGTAGTCTATGACAGCGCAGCAGAGGCCGTTCAGGACGCCGATCTTGTTGTCCTCTGCGTGCCTGTCGGCGCGATGGAGGCTGTCGCCCGCGAAATCGGCCCCTACCTGAAGCTGGGTGCGACAGTCAGCGACGTCGGCTCTGTCAAGCGCACGGTGGTTGACGCGGTCAGCCCGCATTTGCCAGACGGCGTGCATTTCATCCCCGCACATCCCCTTGCTGGCACGGAACATTCCGGCCCGCGTTCTGGCTTTGCCGAGCTTTTTGACAACCGCTATACGATCATCGTGCCGGTTGAGGGCAGTGATGCTGCGGCGCAGGCCCGCCTGACCGAGCTTTGGCAGGCCATGGGCGCATTGACCGAGGTGATGGACCCCGAGCATCACGACCGGGTGCTTGCCGTCACCAGCCATACGCCGCATCTGATCGCCTATACGATGGTGGGTGTGGCCGACGACCTGCGCCGCGTGACCGATAGCGAAGTGATCAAATACTCGGCCGCCGGGTTTCGTGACTTTACGCGCATCGCCGCCTCTGACCCTACCATGTGGCGGGATGTATTTTTGAACAACAAAGAGGCAACGCTGGAAATTCTGGGCCGGTTCACGGAAGAGCTGTTTGCCCTGCAACGCGCGATCCGGCAGGGCGACGGCGACCATCTGCACGATTATTTCACCCGCACCCGCGCGATCCGCCGCGGTATTATCGAGGCCGGGCAGGACACCGATGCCCCGGACTTTGGCCGGGCGAAGGTGCGCAAGACATGAGGGCGCTGGCGGCACTTCTTTTTGCCGCCTTGCTGGCGATGCCCGTGACGGCGCAAGAGGTCGTGCGTCCCGAAATGCGCCCCGAAACGCCAACTGCCGCTGAACCTGTGCAGAAAGATGCGCCACCACCGACACAACGCGTGGAGCAACCCCAGGAAGATGCGCCGGTTATCGTGCGCGACCCCGACGCTGACACAATCCGCCCACTCGCCCGTGGTTCTGTTCAGGCGGTGCTGGCGGGGTCGGATATTCGCCCGCAGGTCCGCCCTGTCGAACGTCCCGATCTGGCCTTTGGTGCGCAGACGCGGCCGCTCTTTCGGGCCGAACAGAACCTCTTTGCCTTCAGCCCGTTTGCGCTGGCGCGCTCTGTCCGGCCCGCGTTGCGGCCCGCCGCGATAGAGGCCGCCGCAGAGGAACGCCGCGTCGCACGTTTGCGCGGGCAGGTCTGTGGCGATCCGGCGATACAAGGCACCGCCCTTGGTGCGGTGCCCGGCCCCGGTGCCTGCGGTGTGCCGAACGGTGTGCGTGTGCGGTCTGTGGCCGGTGTCACGCTCAGCCCGCGTGCGGTGATCGACTGCCCGACGGCCAAGGCGCTGAAAACATGGGTGGAACGCGGTGTGATCCCGGCCGTTGGGGCGGAGGGCGGCGGCGTCGCGTCCTTGCGGGTGATCGGCGACTACTCTTGCCGCCCCCGCAACAACCAGCCCGGCGCGCGGCTGTCTGAACACTCTTTCGGGCGGGCGATCGACATTGCCGGCATTCGCCTGCGCAACGGGACGGAAATGACCCTGCTGACCGACTGGAACTCTGCCGATGACGGGCCGCAGCTGCGCCAGATGTGGCGCGCGGCCTGTGGGCCATTCGGCACCGTGCTGGGACCGGAATCGAACCGCTTTCACCGCGATCATTTCCATTTTGACACGGCACGCTATCGCAGCGGGACCTATTGCCGCTAAGGCGGCCGCTGTCCAAACCGCTCTCTGCCATCGCTTTCGCATGCTTGGCGGCTTTACCCCGGCGGGCTGCCCCACTATAAGCGCGCGCATGTTGCAGCAAATGATCATAACCATTAGCTGCCCGGCGGTCTGAGCGTGCTTTGACCAGCCGGGAAAAGGTGTCAGCCGATGCGCACCGCCCTTTGCCATGCCCTGATATGACCGATCAAAAGGACGCCACCAATGTGCGCCGACACACCTGAATACAAAGAAACGCTCAATCTGCCCCGCACCGATTTCCCGATGCGCGCGGGCTTGCCCAAACGAGAACCCGAATGGCTGGCACGGTGGGAGAAGATCGGCGTCTACGACCGCCTGCGCGACAAGACCGGGCGCCCGCCCTTCACCCTGCATGACGGCCCGCCCTATGCCAACGGCAACCTGCATATCGGCCACGCATTGAATAAGATCCTCAAGGATATGGTCGTGCGGTCCCAGCAGATGATGGGCAAAGATGCCCGCTACATCCCCGGTTGGGACTGCCATGGCCTGCCGATTGAGTGGAAGATCGAGGAGGCCTACCGTGCCAAGGGCCAGGACAAGGACGCGATCAACGTCGTCGACTTCCGGCAGGAATGCCGCAGGTTCGCCGAGGGCTGGGTCGATATCCAGCGTGAGGAGTTCAAGCGGCTGGGCATCACCGGCAATTGGGCCGATCCGTACCTGACGATGGATTTCCATGCAGAGCGTGTCATTGCCGAGGAATTCCAGAAATTCCTGATGAACGGCACGCTTTATCAAGGCTCCAAGCCTGTGATGTGGTCGCCGGTGGAAAAGACCGCATTGGCCGAGGCTGAGGTGGAGTATCACGACCGCCAGACGGATGCGATCTGGGTGAAGTTTCCCTGCGTGAAGGGCCCCGAAGGCTTTGAGCGCGCCAAGGTGATGATCTGGACCACGACCCCATGGACCATCCCTCAGAACCGCGCGATCTGTTTTGGCCCCGGCATCAGCTATGGCCTGTATGAGGTCACAGGCCGGCCAGAGGAATGCTGGGCCACTGTCGGTGAACGTCTGGTGCTGGCAGATAACCTGGCAGAGGACACCTTTGCCGCTGCCCGACTGGACGGCGATATGTACCGCCGCCTGCGCGATGTGACCGCCGATGAACTGGCGCAACTGACCTGTGCCCATCCGCTGAACGGGGCAGAGGGTGCGGAAGGCGAATGGGACTTTGACGTGCCGCTCCTGCCCGGTGATCATGTCACTGACGATGCAGGCACAGGCTTTGTCCATACCGCGCCATCCCATGGCGACGACGACTATGCCATCGGGGTCAAACATGGCCTGCCCATGACCTACAACATCCTTGATGACAGCAGCTATCGCCCCGATCTGCCGTTCTTTGCCGGTGAGGCGATCCTGAAGCCTAACGGCAAACCCGGTGGGGCCAATAAGGCCGTCATCGACAAGCTGGTCGCGGTCGGCGCGCTGCTGGCCCGCAAGCGTATCACGATCTCTGATGCGCATAGCTGGCGGTCGAAGGCACCCGTCATCCGCCTCAACCGCCCGCAATGGTTTGCCGCCATCGACAAGAAGGTGGGCGACGGGCAGGACACCTATGGGACGACAATCCGCGAACGCGCGCTGCGCTCGATTGATGAGTTGGTGACATGGACGCCAAAGACCGGGCGCAATCGCCTTTATTCCATGATCGAGGCGCGGCCTGACTGGGTGCTGTCGCGCCAGCGGGCATGGGGCGTGCCGCTGACCTGTTTTGTCAAGAAAGATGCGCAGCCGACCGACCCTGACTATCTGCTGCGGGATGAGGCCGTGAATGCCCGCATCCTGCAAGCGTTCGAGGAAGAAGGTGCGGACGCCTGGTACAAGGAAGGCGCGAAAGAACGCTTCTTGGGCAATGAAGTGGATCACGAGGATTACCTGCAGGTCTTCGACATTCTCGACGTCTGGTTTGACTCTGGGTCCACGCATGCTTTCGTCCTGCGCGACCGCGTCGACGGGTCTGACGATGGCATGGCTGATCTATACCTCGAAGGGACAGACCAGCACCGTGGCTGGTTCCATTCGTCGATGTTGCAGGCCTGCGGGACCAAGGGGCACGCGCCCTATCGCGGTGTGCTGACCCATGGATTCACGCTGGATCAGAAGGGCATGAAGATGTCCAAATCCATCGGCAACACCATCGCGCCGGAACAGGTGGTGCAGCAATACGGGGCCGACATCCTGCGGCTGTGGGTGGCGCAGTCGGACTATACGGCTGACCTGCGGATCGGTGATGAAATCCTGAAAGGTGTCGCCGACAGCTATCGCCGCCTGCGCACCACGCTGCGCTATGGGGTCGCTCGCCGATTTCACCGAAAACGACCGTGTTCCTGCCGATGAGATGCCGGAACTGGAACGCTGGGTCCTGCACCGGTTGGCGGAACTGGATGAAAAGGTTCGTGAAGGTTATGCCAAATACGATTTTCAGGGCGTGTTTCAGGCGGTCTTTACCTTTGCGACGGTGGATCTGTCGGCCTTCTATTTCGATATCCGCAAGGACGCGCTTTATTGCGACGGCGACACGCTGCGCCGCCGGTCGGCGCGGACAGTGCTGGATATCCTGTTCCACCGGCTGACCAAATGGCTCGCCCCGATGCTGACCTTCACGATGGAAGAGGTCTGGCTGGAGCGGTTCACGGGTGAAGACAGTTCGGTGCATCTGGAAGATTTCACCGAGACACCGCCCGCATGGCGGGATGATGCGCTGGCGGCAAAATGGGCCGAAGTGCGCAAGGTCCGCCGGGTCGTGACAGGCGCCTTGGAGGTCGAGCGCACAGCCAAGGTGATCGGTGCCTCGCTTGAGGCCGCGCCGACGGTCTATGTCTCGGACGACACCGCCAAGGTTCTGGAGACCGTCAGCTTTGACGATCTTTGCATTACCTCCGGTATCACTGTCAGCACCGATGCGGCCCCCGACGGCGCATTCCGTCTGGATGACGTGGCCGATGTGGCCGTTGTTTTTGCACGCGCCGACGGCGAAAAGTGCCAGCGTTGCTGGAAGATCCTGCCGGATGTCGGCAGCCATGCCCACGCCGGTGTCTGCGGGCGTTGCAATGACGCGCTGGGCTGATGAAGCTGCGCAACCCTGACGCTGTCGCACGGATGCGGGCCGACTTCGACCGGCAGGGCGCGATGGCGGCGATGGGGATCACCGTGGGCGATGTCGCACCGGGGCGGGTCGTGCTGGAGATGCCGTTCAACGCCGATTTCTCACAGCACCACGGGTTCATGCATGCAGGCGTGATCACCACCGCCATGGACAGCGCCTGCGGCTTTGCCGCCTTCACACTGATGGACGCGGATGCCGAGGTGCTGACGGTGGAGTTCAAATGCAACTTCATCGCCCCCGCCAAGGGCGACCGCTTCCGCTTTGAGGGGGCTGTCGTCAAGGCGGGGCGCACGCTGACCTTCACCGAAGGCAAGGCGTTCGCCGTCACCGGGGAAAAGACCAAGCTGATCGCGACCATCAGCGCGACCATGATGTCGGTGCGCGGGATGACTGGGGCGGAAAAATGATCGTGGACAGCCCGGTCGGCCCCTTGGGCGCGGATACGGACGGGCGGGCGATCACGCGACTGATCTGGGGCAAGGCGGGCACATTGACGGATGGACCGCTTGCCGATCAGTTCCAAACCGAAGTGTCCGCGTATTTCGCTGGCATGGGCAAGGCATTCACCCTGCCATTGTCACCGGGCGGCAGCGCATTTCAGCACAGCTTCTATTCTGCCCTCAGCGCCATCCCATATGGGGAAACCCGCACATATGGTGATCTGGCCAAGGACCTCGGCGTTTCAGCCCAAGCCATCGGGCAGGCTTGTGGTGCGAACCCGATAGCGATCCTGATCCCCTGCCACCGCGTGCTTGCCGCCGACAGCCTCGGTGGCTACTCCGGTGCAGGTGGGATCGAGGCGAAGGTCACACTGTTGAAACTGGAAGGGGCGGCGGGGCTGCTGCTTTAGGCTGTGTCACCCGCGGGGATCACCTGCTGCGCGACACCCGCAAACAGCAAATAGACCGACGTCACGATCAGACCCCAATGCGCCCAGCTTTGTGGATCGAAATCGACCCAGGCCGCCCAGCCTGCAAAAAAGGTCCAGGCGAGCGCCATGGGCAAGGTCACCGTCCGCCAGCGCTCTGTCCGCACAGGGTGCACAAACTTCAGCGGCACAAACATCGCAATGGCGAGGATTGCCACCAGCATCAGCGATACCCAGAAATTCGGTTGCAACGCAAAGATCACCAGCACCAGCATGTTCCAGCACCCCGGAAAACCAGAGAAGGAGTTATCCTTTGTTTTCATGCGGGTATCAGCGAAGTACATGGCCGAGGCGAAGGTGATGATGATGATCGCAAACCACCCCGTCCAGCCGGGCAGCAGGCCAGATTTGAACAACGCATAGGCGGGCACAAAGACATAAGTCAGATAGTCGATGATCAGGTCCAGCAGAACGCCGTCAAAGGCTGGTGCGTTAGTCTTGACGTCGTAGCGGCGGGCCAGTGGCCCATCAATGCCGTCCACGGCAAAGGCCACAACAAGCCACAGGAACATCAGGCTCCATTTTTCTTCCACGGCGGCCAGCATCGCGAGCATTGCGAAAACGGCGCCTGTGGCGGTGAAAAGATGAACCAGCAGTGCTTTGGCGCGAAGTGTCATAAGGGTGTCATGCTTGATTAAGGGTGTGGTGGCAACCTGTGTTCAGGCTTTGGGATGGGCCTTTTCATAGACAGCCATCAAATGGGCCGCATCGACACCGGTATAGGTCTGAGTTGTCGATAATGAGGCATGACCAAGCAATTCCTGGATACTGCGCAGATCGCCACCAGCAGCCAAAAGGTGCGTGGCAAAGGAATGGCGCAACGCATGTGGCGTGGCTGTCGCTGGCAGGCCCAGCTGCATCCGCGCCTGCGCCATGACCTTTTGGATGGCGCGCGGTGACAGCGGCTTGGCACGCAGGGACCAGAACAACGGGGTGTCAGCGTTGATCGGATAAGGGCAAAGATCGACATATGCGGCCACGGCATCGCGTGCCGGGCCGATGACCGGCACGATCCGCTCTTTCCCGCCTTTGCCGGTGATGCGCAGGACATCGGGCAATGGTGCTGCGGCGCCAGTCAGACCCAGGGCCTCTGATATCCGTAAGCCACATCCATAAAGCAGGGTGATCACAGCCGTGTCGCGGGCGGCGATCCAGGGTTCAATCGATTGCAGACCGATGGTGTCTATCATCTCTGCCGCCGCCTGTTCGGCAAGGGGTCGGGGCAGCTTGCGCTGAAACTTCGGCGCGCGGGTCGACAGGACGGCGGTGGGCTCAAACCCCTCACGCTCTGCCAGCCAGCGGTAAAAGGATTTCACGGCAGACAGCGCGCGCGCCAGTGACCGCGCACCCAGCCCGCGTCCGCGTTCATGTGCCATCCACGCGCGCATGTCGCGCGTCGTCAGACGGGCAATCGGCCCCAATCCCTGACTGTCGCCATGATGTTGGGTCATAAACCCCAGAAACCCCAGAACATCCGCCTGATAGGCGGTCAGTGTGTTGGGGGCCGCCCCGGCCAGCGCGCGTTCATGGTCAAGCCATGCCGTCAGCGCGTGGGTCAGGGCGGGGGCGATCATCGCCTATCCCAGCCAGCGGCGGGCAACGCGCTCAAACACACCGGCAAAGAAGGTCAAAAGGTCGGTGGCCTGCTGCGATGTAAACTGATGGGGGTCTTCGCTGCCCATGACCAGCATGGCTGGCATCCGGTCAGGGCCAAGGTCGACCTTCAGGCAAGCCTCAGACTGGATATAGGGCGCGCGGGGGCCATAAAGGCTGCCGCCGACCTTCTGGAACGGGCGCAACGTCACCTGTCGCGCAGGCATGTTGCGGCCCAGCGTGATATAGCCGTCGACATAGTTTTCCGGCATCACCGCAAAGACGGCATCATCATTGCTGAGCGCATCGGGATCGGTCGTTTCCAGCACCAGACGGATCGCATCGACCCGCAGGATATCGGCCACCTCGCCGCAGAGGTCCGCCAGAAACTGCTCGAATGTCTGCGCATCCATCATCCGCAGGATTGCGCGATGCACCTGATTGGTGCCGGCCAGATTGTCATAGGCCGCCGCAATCACCGTGCGATGGGTGTCCTCCAACCGGTCCAGCCGGGCCTCCAGCCGGTCCATCGCGACCGACCGCAAATCGACGATATTGCCCCCTGCGGGGGCTTCATTCGCGCCGACAAGGGCGCGCATCACATCGACATCTTCCAAAAGGACATCGGGGTTTGCGATGATCTTTTCACGAAGATCATCGGCCATCACGTGTTGGTTCATGTGCCTGCTCTGCTTTGTTTTTTGCCAAACTAGCAAACGATCCAGTGGAATTCGCTGAGTTTTTTCAATGCCGCGTTCAGCCGTGGCCTTTTTGCCGCTGCCGGGCGGTATCACCGTGATAGTTTGCAGCAGGCGCGTTTTGCCATTCACAT
>JAHDGO010000030.1:0-3643 GCA_020627605.1 Yoonia sp. | reverse complement strand
GGGATTGTTTCACTGTGCCCGAAGGTCACACCGCAGGCAGTACAGGCGAGGAATTACCGCATTGATCGATCACTTCATATCCCCCCAGGTCAGGATCATCCGGTCACAGATCATGGGTGAAACGATCTTTTTCGCTGTTGATCAGCCCGGCGACACAGTGCAGGCCCACCACTTCGGCGGTCGGTTCTATGAACCTGATGAGCTGATGATCATGTCCAAAGCGTTCCCTGTTGGTGGTCGGCTGCTGGATATTGGCGCGAATGTCGGAAACCACTCGATCTTCTTCGGGAAGGTCATGAAGGCCTCTCACATCGTGCCGATCGAAGTGAACCCCCGGATCGTTGATGTCCTGCGGACAAACCTTGTGATCAACGGCCTCGAAGGCGTTGCTGACATGACCCACCTGGGCAAGGGGCTGCACAATGAACGGATTGATGATGCGTCAATTCATTTTCGGGAACGCAATATTGGCGGGGCCAAGCTGACCTACGACAGCGGTGATCTTGAGCTTGTCAGGGGCGATGACATCATCGACAGCCCGTTCGATCTGGTCAAAATCGATGTGGAAGGTGCCGAACTCAAGGTGTTGGAAGGCCTGCAGAACGTTGTTGACGCATATCGCCCGCATTTCTTCATCGAAGTCGAAAACGTAAATGCGGAAGCATTTGAAGACTGGATGTCGCAAAACCGCTATCGCACGGTTGAAAAATTCAAGCGCTATCGCCGGAATGAAAACTATCTGATCTCGCCGCTGTAAAGCACACGCCTTTTGTGCTTGCGGCCCTGCGGCCGCAAGCGGTGATTTTGCGACTTACAGGATCTTGATACCAGCCTTTTCCACATCGGCCATGAACCCGGCCAGACCCTTGTCGGTCAGCACGTGGTTGGCCATCGCCTTGATCACATTTGGCGGAGCGGTTGCCACATCGGCACCGATCTTGGCGCATTCGCTCATATGATTGGCAGAGCGGATCGAGGCGGCGAGGATCTGTGTTTCAAAGCCGTAGTTGTCATAGATCGTGCGGATATCGTCGATCAGTTCCAGACCGTCGGTGTTGATGTCATCCAGACGCCCGATGAAGGGGCTGATGAATGTCGCCCCGGCCTTGGCCGCCAAAAGCGCCTGATTGGCCGAGAAACAGAGCGTCACGTTGACCATCGTGCCCTCGTCCGACAGGGTCTTGCAGGTCTGCAGCCCGGCCCATGTCAGCGGCACTTTGACGGCGATGTTGTCGGCGATCTTGGCCAGCTTGCGCCCTTCGGCCAGCATTGTTTCAGCGTCCAGTGCCACGACCTCGGCTGACACCGGGCCATCGACCATGTCGCAAATCTCTTTGGTGACTTCGAGGATGTCGCGGCCGGACTTTGCGATCAGCGACGGGTTTGTGGTCACACCATCGACCATGCCCAGATCGTTGAGTTCCTTGATCTGGTCGATCTCAGCGGTATCTACGAAAAACTTCATCTCTTCACTCCGGACTTGGGTTGGTATTTGTTGGTGCAGCGTTTACCCGATCCCTGACGCGGCGGAAACCCATTAAGGCGGAAATGACGACAAGCTATTTTCACGAAGGTGACCTTGTCGGTGTGTTGACCACACAGCCGCTTGATCGCGTGCTGGATTACAAGGCACCCGAAGGCGGCTGTCATCTGGGCGCTTTCGTCGAGGTGCCTCTGGGCCCGCGCAAGGTGCTGGGCGTGGTCTGGGGGCCGGGGCGGGGCGATTGGGACATTGCCAAGGTCCGGTCGGTGATCCGTGTCCTTGATGTGGCCCCTATGCGCGACGAGATGCAGCAGTTCCTGACCCGCGCGGCGGAATATACGCTGACCCCACTGCCAGCGATGCTGCGTCTGGCCACCCGTGCGCCGGGATTGGGCGATGCGCAGTCGATGCGCAAGGTCTACCGCCTTGGCGATCAGACACCCGACCGCATGACAGGTGCCCGCGAAAAAGTGCTGGCGGTTCTGCGCGACTATGGTGGTCTGTCCTTCACCCTCGGCGAAGTGGCCGAGATGGCTGGCGTCGGCACCTCTGTCGTCAAAGGGCTGGTGAAGTTGGGGGCCGTGTCAGAGGAGGAAGCCCCCCGCGACACGCCTTATCCCGCGCTTGACCCCGACTATGGCGGCAAGACGCTCAGCACCGATCAGGCCGCGGGTGCCGAAAGCCTGCGCGCCGCGTTACGCAGCGATCACTACGGCACAACCTTGCTGAAAGGCGTGACCGGATCAGGCAAGACCGAAGTCTATCTGGAGGCTGTCGCGGAATGTCTGCGCATGGGCCGACAGGCGCTTGTCCTCTTGCCTGAGATCGCACTGTCGGGGGAGTTCATCACCCGTGTCGAGGCGCGCTTTGGCATGAAACCCGCCGAATGGCATTCCGGCGTGACCATGACCGAACGCCGCCGCTGCTGGCGCATGGTCGGGCAGGGCGATGCACAGCTGGTGGTGGGGGCCCGGTCGGCCCTCTTTCTGCCGTATCAGAACCTTGGCCTGATCGTCGTCGATGAAGAACATGACACGTCTTACAAACAAGAGGACGGCGTTCTTTACAACGCCCGTGACATGGCCGTGCTGCGCGCCGCAATCAACGGGGCGCAGGTCGTACTGGCCTCTGCCACGCCAAGCCTTGAAAGCTGGGCCAATGTCGAAGCTGGCAAATATCAGCGGCTGGAACTGACCTCGCGCTTTGGCGATGCGGTGATGCCCACGATGGCTGCCATTGATATGCGTGATCAGGATGTGCCGGGGGGCAGGTGGGTTTCACCCACCTTACGGCAGGCCATTCAGGACCGGCTGGGCAAGGGGGAACAATCGCTGATCTTCCTCAACCGGCGCGGCTATGCGCCGATCACCCTGTGCCGGGCCTGCGGGCATCAGATCGGCTGTGATGACTGCGATGCACGGATGGTCGAACACCGCTTCCTCAAACGTCTGATGTGCCACCAATGCGGTGAGACAAAGCCGATGCCGACGGTCTGCCCGTCCTGTGAGGCCGAGGACCGGCTGAGCGCGGTTGGCCCGGGGGTCGAGCGGATGGGGGAGGAAGTCACGGCACTGTTCCCGGATGCGCGCATCGCGGTGCTGTCCTCCGACCTTTATGGATCAGCCCGCGCGATGAAGGCCCATATCGAAGAGATTGCGGCAGGTGGCACCGATATCATCATTGGCACGCAACTGGTGGCCAAGGGGCACAACTTTCCGCTTCTGACGCTGGTGGGGGTGATCGACGCCGACCTTGGCCTGCAAGGGTCAGACCTGCGCGCGGCGGAACGGACGTTTCAGCTGATGCGGCAGGTCGCCGGCCGGGCCGGACGGGCAGAGACGCCGGGCACGGCGCTGTTGCAAACCTATCAGCCAGAGCATCCCGTGATCCGGTCCATCCTTGCTGGCGATGAAGAGGCGTTCTGGGCCGCCGAGGCCGCTGAACGCAAGGCGGCAGGCGTGCCGCCCTACGGGCGTATGGCCGGCATCATCCTGAGCAGCCCGAACGTGCAGGACGTCTTTGATCTGGGTGGCGAGATGGCCCGCCGCGACGCACCCCTGCGCCGGATCGGCGCGCAGGTCTTTGGCCCGGCCCCCGCCCCGATTGCGCGCGTGCGTGGACGGCACCGGGTGCGCCTGCTTGTAAAGGCCGACAAATCCG
>JAHDGO010000473.1 GCA_020627605.1 Yoonia sp. | reverse complement strand
AGCCTTGCCGTGCTTGAGGATGCAAACCGCACCCCCATGGGTGTTGTTGCGGTCAACCCGGCATCGAAGATCATCTGCCGGGTGCTGGACCGCGATCCGCAGACGGTCATTGACGAAGGCTGGTTTGCCGGGCGCATCAGCGCCGCGCTGGCACATCGCGCCCGCCTTTATGACGCGCCCTTCTACCGGCTGGTCCATGCAGAGGCCGATGGTCTGCCCGGCGTTGTTATCGACCGCTTCGGTGACGTGGCGGTGGTGCAGCCCAATGCGGCATGGGCGGACGCCCTGATTGCACCGCTGACGGCCGCCTTGCAGCAGGTCACCGGCGTCAGCACAGTTATCCTGAACGGCAGCGGCCGCGCGCGCAGTCTGGAAGGTCTGGAAGACCGGATGGACGTCTTGGCCGGGCAGGGACCCGATGCGCCGATTGCCGTGCCAATGAATGGGGCCACCTATCTGGCTGATGTCATGGGCGGGCAAAAGACAGGCTTGTTCTATGATCAACGCCCCAACCACGCCTTTACGGCCCGGCTGTCGAAAGAGGCGCGTGTGCTTGACGTCTTTGCCCATGTCGGTGGCTTTGGGCTGGCGGCGCTGGCAGGGGGGGCGGCGTCAGTACTGGCTGTTGACGGGTCAGAGCCTGCGCTGGCGCTGGCCACGCAAGGCGCGGCAAAGATGGGGGTCGCTGACAAGTTTGACACGCGCAAGGGCGATGCATTTGACGTGCTGACGGCACTGGCCGAAGAGGGCGCGCAGTTTGATCTCGTCATCTGCGACCCGCCTGCCTTTGCCCCATCGCGCAATGCGCTTGATGCGGGATTGCGCGCTTATGAGCGTGTGGCCCGGCTGGCGGCACCTTTGGTGGCCGAAGGGGGGTATCTGGGTCTGTGTTCCTGCTCTCATGCTGCTGATCTGACGAAGTTCCGCAATGCATCGTCACGGGGGATCGGGCGCGCGGGGCGGCGGGGGCAGATCATTCACACCGGCTTTGCCGGGCCTGACCATCCGCTGATGCCTCATCTGGCGGAAAGCGGCTACCTCAAGGCGCTGTTCTACCGGCTATGAGGGTGATGCTGGACGCCTGCGTGCTTTATCCCACGGTCATGCGCGAGGTCTTGCTGGGCTGTGCCGACAAGGGTCTTTATCAGGCGCGCTGGTCGCCGCGCATTCTGGAAGAATGGGCGCGGGCGGCAGGCAAGCTGGGACCGGCGCAAGAGGTTTGGGCGCGCGGCGAAATCGCCGCACTTGCAGCGAAATTCCCCGATGCGCTGATCACCTATGACGCCAGCATGGAGCGGCAATACTGGCTGCCTGATCCGGCGGATATCCATGTGCTGACAGCAGCGGTGGTCGGATCGTGCGACGCTATCCTGACCATGAACGCCAAGGATTTCCCCAAGAAGATTCTGGATGAAGAGGCGCTGCTGCGGCTTGACCCTGATGGCTTCGCCGCGCGCCTGCTGGCCGATCACCCCGCACAGGTCAGTGCCGTGGCAGGTGATGTGCTGGCCGAGGCGAACCGGCTGTCGG
>JAHDGO010000472.1 GCA_020627605.1 Yoonia sp. | reverse complement strand
TGCCTGCTTTTGCACAGAAAAAAGGGCCGGACGCAGCGCGTCCGACCCTCAAACTTGTCGTCAATAACGGCTGATCAGCCAGCCTTTGCGGGGCTGAGCTGGTTGCGGCGTGCCGAAAGCTCTTCAGCCACGAGGAACGCCAATTCCAGCGACTGCGACGCATTCAGGCGTGGATCACAGGCGGTGTGATACCGGTCTGACAGATCCTCATCCGTCACAGCGCGCACGCCGCCGGTGCATTCGGTGACATCCTTGCCGGTCATCTCGAAATGCACACCGCCGGGGATCGTGCCCTCTGCGTTGTGGATGGCGAAGAATTCCTTCACCTCGCGCAGTACACTTTCGAATGGCCGTGTCTTGTAACCGGTCGAGGATTTGATCGTGTTGCCGTGCATTGCGTCACAGGTCCAGACGACCTTTGCGCCCTCTTCCTCTACCGCCTTGATCAGGCGCGGCAGATGCTCACCCACCGTGCCGGCACCAAAGCGCGCGATCAGGGTCAGACGACCCGCCTCGTTGTCGGGGTTCAGCGTCGACATCAGCGATTTCAGATGACCGCTGGTCATGCTGGGGCCGCATTTCAGACCAATCGGGTTCTGCACACCTTTGCAGAATTCCACATGCGCGCCGTCAGGCTGCCGGGTGCGGTCACCGATCCAGATCATATGCCCGGACCCTGCCAGCCATTTGCCGGACGTGCTGTCCAAACGACACAGCGCCTCTTCATACTCCAGCAGCAGCGCCTCGTGACTTGTGTAGAAATCAACGGTTTGCAGCTCGTGGTTGGTGTCGGTGGACAGGCCAGCGGCCTCCATGAAATCAAGCGTGTCGCTGATCCGTGCGGCCATATCGCTGTATTTCTTGACCTCATTCTGATCAGTAAAGCCCAGCGTCCATTTGTGCACCTCATGCACGTTGGCAAAGCCACCGGTCGAGAAGGCGCGCAACAGGTTCAGCGTTGCCGCCGCCTGCAGGTAGGCCTGCAACATACGCTCTGGGTCCGGCACGCGGCTGGCCTCCGTAAAGTCGAAGCCGTTGATGATATCACCACGGTAGCTTGGCAGCTCGATCCCATCGACCGTTTCGGTCGGCGCGGAACGTGGCTTGGCCATCTGGCCCGCCATACGGCCCACTTTGACCACTGGCACCTTGGCGCCATAGGTCAGCACCATCGCCATCTGCAACATGACCTTAAACGTGTCGCGGATACTGTCGGCGGCAAATTCGGCGAAGCTTTCAGCGCAATCGCCGCCTTGCAGCAAAAACGCCTCACCCCGGCTGACGGCGGCAAGTTCAGCGCGCAGGTTGCGGGCCTCGCCTGCAAAAACCAATGGTGGATAACTGGCAAGACGGTCCTCGACCGCCTTCAGCGCGGTTGGGTCCGTATAGTCAGGCATCTGAACCCGGGGCTTTTTGCGCCAGTCAGATTTTTGCCAGTCAGTCATCGTCTCGCTCCTTGTGAGAGGGTCAGTTAGCGGTATCGCCGGATGCGTATAGCGTGACAGATTGACCGCGCCAATGGCTAATTCCGC
>JAHDGO010000471.1 GCA_020627605.1 Yoonia sp. | reverse complement strand
TTCGCGCAGCGCCCAGACCATCGCATCCAGCGGGTTGGTGATGCAGATGACAAAAGCATCAGGCGCATGGGCGGCGATGCCTTCGCCAACGGATTTCATGACTTTCAGGTTGATGCCCAAAAGATCGTCGCGGGACATGCCGGGCTTGCGTGCGACACCGGCGGTCACGATGCAGACGTCAGCGCCTGCGATTTCGGCATAGTCGTTGGTGCCCTTCAGTGCGACGTCAATGCCTGCAACAGGACCGGCCTCTGCAATATCAAGTGCCTTGCCGCGTGCGATGTCGCCCTCTTCGGCGATGTCGAACATGATGATGTCGCCGAGCTCTTTGATGGCGGCGAGATGCGCGAGCGTGCCGCCGATCTGTCCGGCGCCGATAAGGGCAATCTTGGGTCTGGCCATGAGATAACAGGTCCTTTGGTGGTTTGGCTTTGGCCGATTGCGTAAGGCTTTGCCGGGCCGCGCGCAAGTGCGCTGCATCGCGGCATCACGAATGTGCAGAGTGGCCAAGCCAGGCACAAGCCGCTAACGAAAGACAAATGCAGCGGAAATCGGGTTTCCCAAGTGATTGACTTTGGATGGCAATTTTTTGCGTTGGGAATACCTGCCATCATCTTTGGCGGGATCTCCAAGGGTGGATTCGGATCAGGTGCCGCATTTGTTGCCGGCGCGATTCTGGCGCTCGTCGTGTCACCGGGGGCTGCCTTGGGGATTGTGCTGCCGCTTTTCATGCTGATCGATGCAGCCACGCTGAAACCCTATTGGGGCAAATGGCACTGGCCTTCCGCCAAGGGGCTGATGATCGGGGCTGTGCCCGGCTGTATCATTGCCGCCTGGGTTTATGCCGCTGTGGACGCAGATGTGTTTCGTATCCTGATCGGGGTGATCTGTCTTGCGTTTGTTGCATTTCAGGCCGCAAGGGCGTCGGGGCTGTTGAATATTCAGCCAATGCCGTTTTCGGTGCGATGGGCGTGGTTTGCCGGGATGGTCAGCGGTTTCACCAGTTTTGTCAGCCATGCGGGCGGGCCGCCATCTGCCGTGTTTTTGCTGTCGCAGGGGATCAGCAAGACCGCGTTTCAGGCGACTACCGTTGTCGTTTTCTGGGCCGTGAACTGGATGAAGGCGGTGCCTTACGTGTTTCTGGGTATTTTCACCTGGGACACGATGCTGGGCAGCCTGATGTTGGCCCCGTTTGCCTTGCTGGGCGCGTGGATCGGGGTGAAGGCGCATCATCTGGTGCCAGAACGCGCCTTCTTTGCGCTGACCTATGTCTTGCTTGTGTTGACAGGGATCAGGCTGATCTGGGTGGCTGTTGCCTGACCCGGGGTGGTCACAGCCCGCTGTCGAAATTCGCCAAAGGCTCGTTAAGGTATTGGTAGGCCTGGCCTGCAGCCACGAGGCATGTGGGCCCTCCGGGGCCTGTCATCGTGATCGTCCATGTGCCGGTGTCGAGCGAGGCAAACACCTCGACCACCGTGTTGTCGCTGGCCAGCCCGATCGATTGGCGGCTTTCGCCATAGCGTTCGCCCAAGCGT
>JAHDGO010000029.1 GCA_020627605.1 Yoonia sp. | reverse complement strand
CGGCGGTGGTGGAGGCGGCGGTGACGTAGGTGAATCAGGCGCCATATCGCCAGACGCAGCCCGCTGAACGACCTCAATTGCGTTTTCAACCGAACGGCGGAAGATACCGCCGGTGCGGTCCCTTTCCACGGTGCCCTTGCCAGTAGGAACGATATCATTCCGGCTGATCGCGGAAGACGTCCGCATGACGGGTGCCGGATCTGCGGCAACACCATCAATGATGATGGCTTGCGGTGCAGAGTCATCTGGCGTTTCACGCGTCATCGCGGTCACTTCATTTGTGACGGTCTGCGTGGTTTCGGTCAGTTCGGCGGCATTTGCCAGGCTGACAGGGCTTTCACCCAATCCATAAAAGGAAATACGTGCGACCTGTTCAATGCGCAGGTCGGGACCTTCAATCGTCAGCGTGTGGTCACCTTCGGTCAGTGACGTCAGCACACGAAACGGTTCGTCAGCGGCGTTGCCACCTGCTGGGACGGTCAGAACAGAGGTGCCATCAACCGAAAGGGACAGCTGATTGTCTGCGGGTGTTGCGAAAACAAAGGTTCCGTCATTGGCGACGGCGACTTTGACCTGAATGGAAACGGATTCACTCTCAACCGAAGCAGCAATCAACTGACTGTCTGCAATAACTGCTGAGCCTGCAACGGCGGCTTCCTGGGCGATGGCACTTGTTGCCATCCCTGACAGAAGAAGTGGCGCGATTACGAGCAAGCGGGCGTTATCAACTTTCATTTCGGTGCTCTCTGCTTTGGATAGTGCCAACCTGCGGAATCAGGCCGACGCGTATAAAATCAATGTGAAACCCAATTGCGTCAAAAAAATTAACGGAATCAACCCGATCCATTGTTTTGACGCGAATAGGCGTGAAAACGCTTACCACCGTTGCCAATTTGCGAACACTCGCCACCTTCTTGCCCGTTTGGGCGCCAAACCGCGTCAAAACCGGCAGATTCCTGCCACAATTGCCATGGATTTTGCCGTGTAAGACCGACTACTGTTATGCGCAAGGCAAAGAATCACACCCGGCAGGTGGCACTGCCCACGAATTGAGGTCAATCGCCGTGCTTCAAGACACCACCATGCGTGGCCGCGTACCCGCAATTTTCTTTGAGAACGGAACACTTACCGATCAGGATCTTGCCAAGGTCAGCGATGCAGCCGCGGCAACGGGGCAGCCTGTCCGCGCTGTGCTGGACCGTCTTGGGCTGATCTCGCAAAAGGAATGGGCGCGGGCCTGTGCGGCGCATCTGAACTGCGCATTGATCACGCTTGATCAAATGCCAGAGCGTATTCCACAGGATGATCGCCTGTCGTCTGACTATCTGCGCCGGGCTGCGATTGCACCGGTCGAGATTAATGAGGACCGTGCGGTTTTTGCTGTTGCCGATCCTTTTGATGAAAGCGCGCTGGCCGCGCTCGATATGATTTTTGGCAGCACCCTGCAAATTGGCATCGCGACCGACCGCGATATTGAAACGGCCATGGCGCGGGGTCCGGCGGTGTCGGCCGGTGATGACGATGACACCAAACTGGCTGTTGCTGGTGCTGACGGGCTTGATCTGGACACTGACAGGCTGACCGAACTGGCCAATAACGCCCCCACCGTGCGCTATCTGGACACGTTGTTTGATGCGGCCATCGAAATGCGGGCAACCGATATTCACCTGGAACCGGCTGATCCCGGCGCACGGGTGCGGCTGCGCGTCGATGGTGAACTGGTCGAGGTGCAAAGCCCGGCGGCAGGTATCTACGAAGGTGTCGTGTCACGGCTGAAGATTTTGGCAGGCATGGATATCAGCGAACGCCGCCTGCCGCAGGACGGACGCATCCGCCAGCGGCTGTCCGGGCGCGAGATTGACATGCGCGTCGCCAGCGCACCGATGATCCATGGCGAGGCGATTGTACTGCGTCTGCTGGACAACCTTGAAGGCCTGTCCAAGCTGGAAGATCTGCATCTGCCGGCACATGTGTCAAAGCGGCTTGGTACGGCGATCAAGCAACCAAACGGTCTGATTCTTGTCACTGGTCCCACCGGCAGCGGTAAGACGACGACACTGCATGCGGCGATGAACGCGCTGAACGACAGTCGCCGCAAGATCGTGACAATCGAAAACCCCGTTGAGATTCAAACGCCCGGTCTGCAACAGATCGAGGTCAACGCAGAGCTTGGCTGGACCTTCGCCGCCGCCTTGCGCACCGTGCTGCGACATGACCCTGACGTGATTATGGTGGGCGAGATTCGTGACAGCGAGACTGCCGAATTGGCTGTCCGGGCGGCCATGACCGGTCACCTTGTCTTCTCGACCCTGCATACGAACAGCGCAGTTGATGCCGCCACCCGTCTGATTGATCTGGGTGTGCCCGACTATCTGATGAAATCAGTGGTACGTCTTGTGGCGGCACAACGTCTGGTCCGGCGTGTCTGCCAGCATTGCGCGCAGCCGATTGACCTGCAGAAACATCCAAAGACCCGCGATCTTTTTGCGCGTCTGGACCAGCGGACCGGTCAGCAGACGTCGCCCGACAGCTGGAACCTCATGCGCTCTGTCGGGTGTGACGCCTGTAATCAGACAGGTTTTCGCGGGCGCGTCGCGCTGTTCGAGGCACTTGAGCCAGAAGAACTGGCCGCTGCCGGTACGTCACGCGGCAAAGGTCTGCGGACATTGGCATCAGAGGGTGTCCGCATGATCGGCGAAGGGCAGACCACACTGGAAGAGGTCATGCGCGTGCTCGGGGTGAAGTCCTTTTAGGGGCGGTTCAGGTGGAACAGGCACAAAAGACATTCAGTTACACCGCACGCGACGCTGCGGGGACCCGGCAGTCCGGGCATGTGCGTGGCACCGACCAACGCGACGCCATGCGGGTGCTGCGCGAACAGGGGCTGTTTCCGATCCGCATGGACATCGCCGATGGCAGCACACAGCCTGCAGCGACCAGCCGGACGCGCGCCGCAACCGGACCGCTGAACGCACGCCAGACAACCGATATGCTGGTGCGGCTTGCCAAATTGTCCGGACGGCAAATCCAGTCAGAGCGTGCGCTGGCCATCATTGGCGATGGCGGAAATGATGCGATCTCGCGTGCGGCGCGTCAGGCCCGCGACCGTTTGCGCGAAGGTGCACCCTTGTCGCAGGCCTTGCAGGACACTGCCGGGCTGAATGATCCGGTGACGCTGTCGCTGATCAACGCGGCAGAGGTGTCAGGCGATATGTCCAGCGCGCTATCGACGGCGGCAGACATCATGCAGAACAGGCTGGCCACGCGCAGGCGCATTCTGACCGGGCTTCTTTATCCCGGCATTCTGCTGATCGTCGCGCTGCTGTCTGTCGGACTGATCATGGTTGCGATCATCCCGCAGTTTCGCCCTCTCGTGGCAGACCGGATGGAGCTGGTTCCGGCGATGGGCCGTATGGTGTTTGCGGTATCGGGGGCCTTGTCGGCACTTTGGCCGGTCATTGCATTGACTGTGATCGGACTGGGGCTGATGACCTATATCGCCGCACGGCGCGGTCTGCTGGGGGCGATGCTGATGCGATTTGGCAATCGCATTCCCCTGATCCGCAACCTGGTGCTGCGCAATCAGATGATGCTCTTGCTGCATGTGCTGGGCGCACTTCTGAGCCGTGAAATCACCCTCAGTGGTGCCTTGCGGGTCGTCACCGGCAGCGCGCCTGCCGGGCTGGTCAAGACCCGAATGCAGGATGTCACACAGCAGGTCGAAAGCGGTACGTCACTGTCGCTTGCCCTGCGCGCGACGGGTCTGTTGCCGCGCGAGTCCATTGAAATGATCCGCATCGGCGAAGAGGCTGGCGATCTGGGCGGGATGATCAGCCGGACGTCGGCCGACATGCGTGAATCCGCCGACCGCGATCTGGAACGGTTTTTGCTACTATTCCAGCCCGCACTTATTGTAGGTGTCGGCCTGATGATCGGAGTAAGCCTCTATGCCTTGTTTTCAGCCATTGTATCCGTCAATGCGATTTCTTTCTAAGCAGCGCAGACGCCGCCGCCGTCCGGCGAGTGCCGGTTTTTCACTGGTCGAGATGCTGGTCGTGGTTGCCATTGTCGGGCTGCTTATCGGTCTGGTGGGCACCGGGGCGATCCGTCAGTTGCAGAATTCGCGGGTCAGCGCCGCAGAGGCGCAGATCGCGCAATTGCGCAGCGCGCTTGATATCTTCCTGATCGAAACGGGCCGTTATCCGACCGAACAGGAAGGCCTGAATGCCCTGATTGCCGATCCGACCACTGTGCCCGGCTGGGCTGGCCCCTATCTGCGTGATGGCAATCTGCCAGCTGACCCATGGGGCGGGGCGTATCTTTACGCGCTTGAGGATGGACAGGTCAGCGTGACGTCATTGGGTGCTGACGGGCAGCCCGGTGGCAGCGGCGTCGATGCAGATGTGGAAGGCTAGATCACGGCGCAGGTCGCGGCGCGGGCACGGCTTTGCCACGGTCGAGGTTTTGGTCACAGTGGCCATTGTCGTGCTGATCGGCACCGTGTCGATCATGGCGCTGGGCCGCACTGATCGTGGACAGTTGGAAAATGATGTGGCGGCCATAGCACTGGCACTGCAACAGGCCCGCCTGCAAGCAGCCGAAACCGGCCAGCCGGTCGAGGTGACTTACTCACAAACAGACCGCAGCCTGTCCACACCCACACAAACCGTTGTCTTTGGTCGCGGGGTGGAGAGCCCAACACCCTCTGCCCGGATTGTTATCCGCCCTTCTGGTGAAAGTGACGGGCTGTCCCTGCAACTTGTCGCCGGAGAGCTGTCGCGCACCGTTGGTGTCGACTGGCTGACCGGACAGGTCAGGACAGCGGAATGATGTTCCGCCGCCGCAGAGACAAAGGGTTCACCCTGATCGAGGCGCTTGTCGCGCTTGCGGTGGCCACATTGAGTGTCGTCGGTTTCTATCAGGCCCTGTCGCAGGGTGCCTTCATGGAACAGCGCGCGGGCTGGCAGGCCGAACAAATGCTGGTCGCGACGCAAGTCCTTGATCGTGTTGGCGTTGATATCCCGGTGCGCAACGGGTTGCAGGATAATGGTAACAGCCGGGGCCTGGACTGGACCTTGACGATTGCCGACACCGGGACGGCTGACATGGCGCTGGGTCCGGTGCGTGGCGGCGAGTTACTGTATATATATGTCAGCGTGGCGGCGGTGCAGCCCGAGGGCAATCCGCTGGTCCTGCGCGGCATTCGATATGCGCAGACCCCGCTATGAGGCTGGCGCGCAGATATCGCAAACGGTCCCGCAATCGCGGGCTCGTCCTCACAGAGGCGCTAGTCGCCCTGACGGTGGCGGCATTGACACTGGCACTGATGACCAGCGCAACCTGGGGTCTGCGGCATACGGCCATGCAGTTTGATGATGTGCAAGAAGACGCGGCCGACTGGCTGACCGCGCGGCGGGTTCTGCAGGCATGGGCCGGGTCTGGGACAACGCAGGGGTATGACGGTGTTGTGGGCCGGTTTGCCGGAACACCGGTGCAGATGCGCCTGATCATCGACGATGGGACGATCCGCAGTGATCGCCCCGTCATGATCAGCCTCGATATCACCCGCGACGGGGAATTGAACACGCTGTCCGCCTCGCGCCATTTTGACATTCGCGATGTGCGGCAGGCAGACGAAAACGCGCAGGAAAGCACCGTGATCGTCACAGCCGCACCGCTGAGCCTGATCTATTATTTCGCGCCACCGGGTCCGGTTGGCCAAGGGACATGGACTTACGAACCTTTGCCGGAACAGGGTCTGCCCTCTGCCGTTGCGGTCGAGGCAGGATCAGAGCGCATGATCGTCGCACAGATGCCAGCCACGCACAGTGCCTCTTGCGTGTCGCAGGCCGGCATTGCCGGTCTGGAGAATGAGGATTGTGTTGTCAGGTGACGGGCTTGGGCAGATCATCCTGGCGCGGATTTATCCTGCTGACGGTGCTGTGGATGGCGCTGGGCATGTTGTTGGCGGCGGCGAGTTATCTTGCGACCCAGCGGCAGGCGGCGCTGTCCACCCGCGCCGAGGTCGAAACCGGCCGCGCGGTGGAACTGGCCCGCAGCGCCCTGAATGTGGCGCTGGCTGATCTTGGCAGGGCGGATGAGGATGGGGTGCGCAGCCTGCGTGACGGCACACCCTTCACAATCAGCATGGCCGAAGGGCAGGCCACCTACCGGATTTACGACGAAGGCGGCAAGCTTGATATCAACCAGGCGCCCGTCGAATTGCTGGGCCCGACGTTGCAGGCCTTGGGTGATGGCAGCGGGATTGATGCCTTTGACGCGGTCACAATCGCCCGTGCGATCATTGCGCAACGGGGTGACGAAACCACCCAAAGCGGCTTTCGTTCAATCGCCCTGATGCTGACGGAACTGGGGTTCCCGCAATCGGCCAGTCTGCAGGCGCGGCGCGTTCTGACGACCTATAATATTGATGAACAGATCAACCCCAGCACCGCACCTGCCAGCCTGCTGGCAGCCATCCCCGGCATGGGGCCCAGCGACGTCAGCACCATCATCGAGCGCCGCAGCGCCGGGCTGTCGATGCCGCGGCTTGGCACGGCCTCGATCTGGCTCAGCGGGACTGAGGGGCCGGTCTACACCATCGAGGTTGACGCAACACTGGCCAGCGGGGTCGGCGCAGAGATCATCGCGACTGTGGCCATAGACGGTCTGGCATTCCGGGGTGGGCGGACACAATACAACGTGCTTGGCGTCGAAATCCTGCGATGACGGGGCCGATGTTGCAGGTCGCCCTGATTGCGGGTGTGTTGATAGCCAGTCTGCTGACAGGCCCCCTGCAAATCGTGGTCAGGGGCGTTATGCGGCCACAACTTGGGCCGCACCGGACGCGACGGTGGCATGGTCCTGTCAGCGCGGGTATCGCAGGCGGCATGGTGGTTGCTGTCATTGCAACCGGCTTAAGTGACCCGGCCATCGCACTTGGGGCTGCCGTGCTTTGCCTTCTCTTGCTTCTGGCTGTGATTGACTGGCAGTGGCGCTGGTTGCCGCTGGAATGGACCGCCGGCCTGATCGCGCTCGCCCTGATTTTTGGCTGGCAAGGCCAGATGCTGCCAATGGTGCTTGCGCAGATGGCCGTTCCAGCAGTGACCTTGCTGAACATCCGGCAGGTCACGCTGTGGGTTTTGCAAAAAGAAGCAATGGGCTTGGGCGATATCTGGCTGATCGCGGGGCTTGGCGGCTTTCTGGCGCTGCACCAAAGCTTTCTGCTGATCGGGCTTGCAGCGCTGTCTGGACTGGCTGAACTGCTGATCAGGCAGGTGTTTCAGGGCAAGACGGCCCGTCAAAGAGCCGTGTCATACGGGACACACCTATGTCTCATTTTCGTCAGCATGCGGAATTTCACGCCAATTCCCTGACGCGGCACTGCTAGAGTGAACGTAATATAACAAAAATGCGCACCCTGGCGACAGATCGGGGGCGCTGCTGATGAGGCAGAGTATGAAAAAGTTTATGGCGTTTGCGGCTGCGGCCGTGATCCTTTCGGCTTGTGAGGATTTTCCACAAGCTGACCGGACAGATAGCAACTCCGACCTGCCGGGCTGGCAGCTGGCCAATATTTTCGGCACCAACAGCGACGCTGCAGGGCAGAACCGACAGCAGGGCCGCGTCACCGGTGGGCGCAACGTCGAGGCCGGACAGGGCACGATCTTCCCCGGACGCCAACCGCTGCTGATCGACAGTGACTTCGTCAACGAGAATGGGGAGCGGACGGTTTCGCTCAACCTTGTGGACGTTGATATCGAATCTGCTGCCGCCGCCATTCTGGGTGAGCTTTTGCAGATCAACTACATCATCGATCCCGGCGTCAGCGGCACCGTGAACATCCGGTCATCGCAACCGGTCACGCGGACGACCGCGATCGAGGTTTTCGAACTCGCCCTGAAACAGAACAACGCGGTGCTGGTGCGCCGTGGCGATCTTTTCGCGATCGCACCACTGTCGGCCGATCTGTCGATTTCGCCATCAACAGCGCGGGATGTTCTGCCGGGCTACACCCTGCGGGTTGTGCCTTTGCGCAACATTGGCGCACAGGAAATGGCCGCCATTCTGCAGCCTTTTGCCGGGAACGGCATTGTTGGTATCGACGCCCAGCGCAACCTGCTGGTGCTGGCCGGGACGTCGGTCGATCAGCAGTCCTGGCAGGAGACAATCAACAGCTTTGACGTGGACTGGCTCGCCAACCGTTCTGTCGGGATTTTCCCGGTCAACGGGCGTTCAGCGCAGTCCATCGTGAACGGGCTGGAGCGTGTCGTCGAAACGGATGAGACCTTCGCCCCGCTGGTGGTGTTCGAGGTGATCCCTGAAAACAACTCTATCCTTGCCGTCGCAAAGACGCCGCGTGCGCTGGAAAATGTCGCCGTCTGGATCAGCCGCCTGACACAGGACGGTGCCAATGATGCGCAGGTCTATTCCTATGACATGAAATACGCGCGGGCCGCTGATATTGCGCCAACGCTGTCGCAGATCCTTGGGATTTCGGTTGAAACAACCGCTTCTGACGATCCAGAGGCAGAGGTCATGGAAGCAAGTGCTGACTTCTTTGAGCCACAGGGCACGCTGAACGCGACCCGTGTGGTGGCCAGCGAGGCGACCAACACGCTTTTGATCCATTCCACACCTGACGAATACAACCGTATCCTTGGCATTCTGCATCGTCTGGACGTGCCGCAGCGGCAGGTTCTGGTCGAAGCGACAATCGTCGAAGTCTCTTTGAACGATGATCTGCGCTATGGTGTGCAGTACTTCCTTGAGGATGGCGGCACACAGCTGGGACTGTCGCGTGGCGAAACCGTCAACATCGCGCCAAACCTGCCCGGCTTCAGCGCGTCACTTGGCGGGACACCGGCCAACGTGGTGATTGATGCCCTTGATACCGTGACCCGGATCAACGTCATTTCATCGCCAAACCTGATGATCCTGAACAACGAGTCCGCACGTCTGGTCGTCGGTGATCAGGTGCCAACAGCGGTGCGTACCGCACAGGATGGCACCACGGCTGATGATGTCTTTGTCTCGACAGTTGAATACCGCGACACCGGCGTGATCTTTGAGGTGACGCCGCGCATCAACTCTTCGGGCTCTGTCATCCTGAATATTGCGCAAGAGGTCAGCCTTGTTGGTGAAACCGATGGTGCGACTGGCAATCCGATCATCTCGCAGCGCCTGATCAACAGCTCGGTCTCTGTCGACAGTGGCGAAACGATTGTGCTGGGTGGTCTGTTCTCTGACCGTCGCAGTTCCAGCAACGGCGGCATTCCGATCCTGAAGGACCTGCCGGTTGCAGGTGGGCTGTTCGGCAACACCTCACGTGGCCGCGCACAGACAGAGCTTCTGGTGCTGATCACGCCACGGATCGTGAACAACAGCATCGACAGCCGCCGCGTGACACAGCAGCTGCGCTCGCGTGTGCAGTCACTGCGTACCTCTAACGCCGCATCGATGAGCACGAATGTCACCGTGCCACGTCTGGGCAGCGCCAACTCTGGTCTGATCATTGACGCCAGCAACGCCAACCGTGCAGCCGTCTCTGCAACGCCGACCACGGTGCAGGCCCCCGTGCAGGTGGCCCTGCCACCAGCCGCGCCGGTTCCTGCAACGCCAAGCGCTGATGTCACGGCCCTGTCCGCCACGCTTTTGGCTTCGTCGCGGGTGGCAGTGCCGCAGGTCGCAGCCCCGGCTGCGGCACCAACGGGCAGCCATATCGCGGTGCTGGGATCATTCCGGTCGGCCGCGAATGCACAAGATCACTGGGGCAATCTGGTCAGTCAGAACGCCTCTGCGCTGGGCCGGTTCACGCCGAGCTTCCGTGAGGCAGGTGGATTGACCATGGTCACCGTGGGTCCGATGTCACGCGATGAGGCCAGCCAGATTTGCGTTGATGTCAGAACCGACTGCTTTACCGCGACGCAGTAAGGCACACACAACAAAGACAGGCCCGCGTCGCATCCGTGACGCGGGCCTTTTTCGTAGCGGCGGTCAGTGAGCTGTCAGGCAATCAGGAGCTTTCGTCACCGTCCCGGCCGATCAGGTTGAACTTGCGCAGTTTGACGTAAAGCGATTGCCGCGACAGGCCCAGCATCTCGGCGGCGGCCACACGGTTATTCATCGTCAGCTCTACGGCGGTTTCGATGCACATCTTTTCGACGACATTTGTGGTTTCGGCGACAATCTCTTTCAAGGTCGCACTGCCAACCAATTCAGCGACAGACCGCATGCTTTCATCGCTTGCAGGGTGCGGGCGGGAATGTGACGCCTCTGCCCGGTTTGCATCGCGCAGCACAAAGGCAAAAATCATCTCTGTTCCGGCGATCAGTTTGGTTACTGAAATCTCAACCGTGCGTGGGCTGCCGTATTCACCGGCCAGCTTTGTGGTGTAATTGCGCATGCGCCCGGCACGGGCCGTGTTTTCTGCCATGACTTTGAAATCGACACTGCCACGTTGCAAGTAGTCGGCAAAGCTGCGGCCGCGCACGTTGCTGTCCTGTGCAACATCAATCAGGTCCAGAAAGGCATCATTAGCTGAAATCAGGTCGCCACCTTCAGAGGTAAAGACAATCGCCTCTGGCCCCTCAAGATAAAGCGTGCGCAGGTTCTGATCCAGATCATCGGCAGTGGCCTGCGCAGCGGATGCCGGCAACAGACGGACCATGAGGACCCGCTCTCCGGCGGCGCGGAACAGGGTCGGCATCAGGGTCACAGGCTCATCCCCGTTGCGCAGCCTGACATCAGTGGCCTTGCCCAGTTCTGATATGGCCTGGGCGGCAAGCTGTTCGACCAGATCGCCCCGTTTGCGTCCGTCCAGCAGGCTGGCAAGCGATGCATTGATCAACTGATCGCCGGACCGGTCCAGCAGCATTTGCGCCGCGGCGTTGGCCTCGGTGATTTGCCCGGACTCGACTGAGACAAAGACGATCGCCTCGCCGGTGTTTTCCATCAGCACGCGAAAGCGGGTGTCGTATTCGCGCTGTGTTTCGTAATCACGCTCCAGCGATAGCTGGGCCTGCACCAGTTGCTGCTGCATCTCGGCAATCGGGCGCAGATCGCGGCCCAGCAACAGGATCGCACCATCAGGTCCAATCCGGTGAAAACTGTACCGCACAGGAATTTCCTGACGGCTGCCTTCGGCGGTGTGGTTCAGCTCAACCGGGCGGACAAAGGCGGCACCGGCGATGAACTCTGCCAGACGTGCATCAAATTTTGAGACGCTTTCGATTGTCAGGGTGGTGCGGATGTCCAGCCCTTCCCAACGCTCAAGCGTTTTGAAACTTTCATTGGCGGGATTGTTGAGCACCGACAAAACGATCCCAGCGTCGGACACCACCACACCCAGGTCTGCGACCTGCGCAATGATGTCACCCAGAATTTCCGGGGCAATCAGTGGGATCGCACCGCTATCCCAGTATTTCGTGCCCCGCGATGTCATGGGTGCCGCACCGGAGGGGAGCCTGACATCATCAATCAGACCCCGTTCTTGCTGGTGCGATTTACGTGCGTGGGTGCCTTTATCCCGCAAAGTCTCAGGGCCTCTTCTGTCTTGCTTGTTGCGCTGCTTGCCCCAGTCAGCGCAATGATCGTTTCTGCCGATCTTGTTTCCAGTATGCCGCCGCCAATTACGATGGGCGGGGCGTTGTCGACCGTTCCATTGATAACATCAATGATCCGGCGCAGCGTTTCAAGGTTTTCGCTCTGCGAAGCTGAGATGAAAACCGCCGCATATCGCGTCTGACGCAACCGATGGGCCAGCGTTTCGGCCCGTTCGCCCAGCGACAGCTTGACCGACACACCCATGCGCCGCAATTGCCCGCTCAGCACAAGCGCGCCGAGCGTGTGATGCACCTCTTGCGGGACGGCGACCAGAACGCTGGGGGCTGCTGCATCTATGGAAATATCACCCGACCAGTTTGGCCCCAGTTCGCGCAGCATGCCCTGCAGACGCGATGCGCCGATGGTGACGCTGGCAAAGCTCATCTGATCGGTACACCATTTTTCGCCCATGACCCGCGACACGGCGGGGATATAGAAATCGGCGATATCCTCGCGGCGCACGCCGTCGGCAATCAGGTCGGCAATGGTGGACTTGTTGGTTTGCTGTAGCGGATCAAGTGCTGCGCGTTCCAGCCGCCCAAGAATTTCCGGATCAAGGCGTCGATCAATCTCGCGCAGCAAAGCACCCGCAGTGCGGCTGACTGCCGACTGGGATTGTGATGCTGGCACATCGGACGCCCGGGGGGTGTCCGCGTTCCGATGATCGGCCATCTGATTTTCCTCGCGCCGAATCTTGCGTTAGGCGTTTTTCCAGCTCTGACACTATTGTCTGCCTCGCACCGGGGAATGTCAAAGCAAATTGACAGTTGCCCGATTGGCCTGCAGGGCACCCTGCTGAATTGCCATGAAAACAAAGTGAATAGAGGGATTTCAGGCGCTGACACCGTCATCTGATGCGCGACAGTATGACCTGTAACTTAAAGTTGACACTTGCCCTATTTGACACCTAATCTTGACACAAAGACCTGTCAGGGAATGTTTACATGGCCATCGCCAGCACGCACAGGGGGAGCGTTCAGCCACTGCGCAAGCGTCTGTACTCAGACGCGGAACGCGCCCGGCGTGATGCGACCAAATGGACCCTCGTCCAGGGCATTCTGGCGCCCTTGCAGTTTCTTGTCTTCCTGATCTCACTTGCCTTGGTGCTGCGCTATCTCTGGACCGGCGCTGGGTATGACGTCGCGACAGCCTCGATTGTGCTGAAAACCGCCGTGCTTTTGTTGATCATGGTAACCGGCGCGATCTGGGAAAAAGTGGTCTTTGGTCAGTACCTGTTCGCACCTGCATTCTTCTGGGAAGATGTCTTTAGCTTTGCCGTTATCGCATTGCATTTGCTGTATATTTTCGCGCTATTCACCG
>JAHDGO010000470.1 GCA_020627605.1 Yoonia sp. | reverse complement strand
AGAGGTCTGGGCGCAAGAGGCCGAGATCCGGGCCACAACAACCGAATGGGCCTATGCGTTTTTGATGCTGGCCTATGATCCGCTGAGTGATGCAGAGCTTCAGGACTACATCGCATTCTCCCAGACCGAAGCGGGGGAGGATATGACAGAGGCGATGTTTGATGCCTTCAATGGTATGTTCGATGATATCTCGCGCGCGCTTGGTCTGGCCTCGTCCCGGTTCATTGTCAGTCAGGAACTTTAGCTCCCATAGACCATCAGGGCTGTGACCAGTGCCTCTGGCGATTGCTGGTAAAGACCGATGTCACCCTGCATCTGGATGATCCGCGCGGCGCGCTCTGACGGTGGAATGCCGGCAGTCTCCATGGCGGTGGCCAGAAGTGGGCCGCTGCCCGCCATGATCTGGGACATGAGGGCAGGGTGATTGGATTTGACCAGCACCTCGACCCGGCCCCTGCGGCCGTCATATGCGGCATTGCCGATCGCGGTGCTGATCCCGCTGATCGGCAAAAGCAAAGGGTTCCCCAGATGGTTGGCCTCGCCCGTGCAGGCCGCCAGAAATGCAATGGGGATCAGTGGCCAGCGCATGGGTGTTTTCAACCTTCTTATGACTTGACTTATGGGGGCATTGGTCAGATATAGCGCCATCTCTGCAAGGCTATTGCGGGGGCTTATGCGAAAACTCGCCCACGGGCGCGCTGTCCACAGGCACCAAACGCCGGGTTGAACCGGGGCCTCAGAGACGCGGAAAATAAAGGAAGATCAGATGTTTGCGGTTCTGAAAACCGGCGGCAAGCAGTACAAAGTCACCTCTGGTGACGTTCTGCGTGTCGAAAAGCTGGCAGCAAATGCCGGCGACAAAGTCCAATTCAACGAGATTCTCATGGTCGGCGCGACCGTTGGCACGCCTTTGGTAGAAGGTGCCGGCGTTCAGGCAGAGGTCATCGACCAGATCAAAGGTGAGAAGACGATCAACTTCGTCAAGCGCCGCCGTAAGCACGGCAGCCAGCGCAAGAAGGGCCACCGTCAGCAACTGACACTGGTGCGGATTGCCGACATCCTTGAGAAAGGTGCCGACAAGTCCGGCGTCATGGCCGCCGTATCCGGCGCTGGCGTTGTGGCAACACCTGCTGCGAAACCTGCAGCCAAGAAAGCCGCGCCAAAGAAAGACGCGGCCCCAAAGGCAGAAGCGAAAGCTGAAAAGCCAAAGGCAGCACCAAAGGCCAAGAAGGCCGAAGGTGGTGACGACCTGACCCAGATCAGTGGTGTCGGTCCGGTCATCGTCAAAAAGCTGCATGCCGAAGGTGTTACAACATTCGCGCAGATCGCCGCATGGACGCCAGAAGATGTGGCTGCTATGGACGAGAAACTGAACTTCAAGGGCCGCATCGACCGTGATGACTGGCTCAAGCAAGCTGCAAAGCTGGCAAAAGGCTAAGGAGAGCAACCAATGGCACACAAGAAAGCAGGCGGTTCATCCCGTAACGGGCGCGACTCAGCTGGTCGTCGCCTTGGCGTCAAGAAATTCGGCGGCGAAGCTGTCGTTCCGGGCAACATCATCATGCGCCAGCGTGGCACAAAG
>JAHDGO010000469.1 GCA_020627605.1 Yoonia sp. | reverse complement strand
CGACAGCTGATAGTGATCGCCGCCGTTCAACGCCAGATAGGGCACGCCATCCAGATGGAAGTAGACCAGCAAAGGCTCTGTCCCGGTCTCATAGTCGGTCTCGATCGCTGAATTTGGTATCAGGCTGACATAGAATTCCGCTGCCGCCGCCCCATTGCCATCGTACCAAAGACATGTGCGGACTTTTGACATCAGTCAAGCTCTGTCCAGGGCCACGGCTTCACCTCGCTCGCCGCGGTCTGATAGCGCGCGGCCTTCGCCATCCAGACGCCCATCGTCGTGCCCATCTCAGCCAGTTGCTCGTTCGGCTCGCGCTTGTTGAAGAGCATGATCAGAAACTGCCCAACGGTCATGACCCCCAAAAGCGTGCTCGCCATGCTCATCAACACGGCGATGATGATCATATTGAGCAGACGCACCCAGATATTCTCATAGTCCGTTTCGACGTCGATATCGCTGCTGTCCTGATCCTTGGCCATCCCACTCTCCTACGCTGGCGCACCACCAGCCGCAAAAACCATATCCATCATGTGCTGCGTGCCGCGCGAGAATTCAAGCGGGCAAGGGTATGCCGCGCCAGTCTGCACTGCATTGCAGAAATTTTCCACCTGCAGAACGTAATGATTGATACCCGGCCACCGTTCTGTCAGCACCTTGTTTCCGTCATTTTCCAGCGTCAGTTCTGCAATATCAAAGACATTGGCGTTAAACGGGCAGGTCAGGCGCAAGACGCCCTTGTCGCCGTGAAAGGTGATCCCCTGACGCGGAAACAAGCGGGTGGAAACCATGCTTTGATATGCAAATCCCGGAAAGTCAGCGACAAATTGGGCGTAGACATCCACACCATTGTCAAACCGCAGATTGGCATAGGGCACCGCGTCAGGCTCTTGTCCGGTGACAAATCGCGCAGCACCCATGGTGTAGACACCGATGTCGCGCAGGCCCCCGCCACCTGTCGCAGCCTGATTGCGAATATTGCCAGCATCATCGTTGAAAAAGCTGAACGCCGCCTCGACATGCGCCAGCTTGCCGATTGCGCCATCCGCCAGCAGATCACGCGCGCGGCGAAACTGCGGATGGTGGACGATCATATAAGCCTCTGCCGCCAGTTTACCTGCGGCGTCACGCGCGGCGATCAGATCGTCGATTTCGGGCGCAGCCAGCGCGATTGGTTTTTCGCACAAGACATGCTTGCCTGCGGCCAGCGCCTTCTTGGTCCATGTGACGTGCAAATGGTTGGGCAGCGGGATGTAGACCACATCAATGTCCGGATCAGCCAGTAGGGCATCATAGCTGTCATGGGTTTTCAGCCCCGGCGCAAAGGCCGCGAAGGCAGCGGCCTTGTCAGCGCTGGAACTGGCGACAGCGACCAGCTCTGCCCCGCGCGCCGCGTGAATGGCAGGCCCCATATGGTTCAACGCAAAATTCGCGGCACCCAAGATGCCCCAGTGGAGTGGTTTCATGGCTTTATCCCCTTTGCGCCGATGTTAGCGCCAACAGCTGGGCGCGTGAATATCAAGACGACGGCCGGACAAATGAAAACCCGCCGGAAGCCATCCGGCGGGTCTCATAAAACATATGATGC
>JAHDGO010000468.1 GCA_020627605.1 Yoonia sp. | reverse complement strand
GGTCGCGGCATGCACGCCAGCATATTTTGTGCCAGCGCCGCGTGGGAAGGCGATCACGGGAATACCGGGGTGTTTTTCTTTCAGTGCGGCGGTGATCCGCTGCATCGGCTGAATTGAAAAACGGGTAAAATCGTCGCCTTCCAGCGATCCGGCCCAGCTGTCGAAAAGTTTGACCACCTCTGCCCCGGCCTCGATCTGTTTTGACAGATAGGCGATGGTGCCTTCGGTCAGCCGGTCGATGATGCCTTCGAACACTGGCAGGTTTTCGGCCTTCAGCGCATGGGCCGGTCCCTGATCGGGTGTGCCCTGGCCTGCGATCATATAGGTGGCCACGGTCCATGGCGCCCCGGCAAAGCCGATCAGCGTCGTCTCTGACGGCAGTTCGCGTGACAGGATCTTGACCGTCTCATAAACCGGGTTCAGCGTGTCATGGATCGCCTCAACGGGTTTCAGCTTGGCCAGTTCCTCTGCCGATGTGATTGTCGACAGGCGCGGCCCTTCACCGGTGACAAACCACAGATCCGCGCCTAGCGCCTGCGGCAGCAGCAGAATATCGGCAAACAGAATAGCCGCATCAAAGCCATAGCGCCGGATCGGCTGCAATGTGACCTCTGCTGCCAGATCGGGGTTGTAGCACAGCGACAGGAAATCCCCGGCCTCGGCCCGGGTCGCTTTATACTCTGGCAGGTAACGCCCCGCCTGACGCATCATCCAGATCGGTGGCGTAGGAAGTGTCTCGCCCGCAAGGGCCCGCAGGATGGTCTTTTGTTGCGCCATGGGAAGTCCTTTTTCACTGCCACCGTGGTCCCAATTGAAGGCAATCTTGTCAAGGGAGTTGTCAGGCTAGGTTGACACGTCTAACAATCAAAATATGACACTTGCACTGCCCTCTCCCGCTTCTCCATTCAACATCGGCACCCGTGGTTCACCGCTGGCCCTGGCGCAGGCGCATGAGACGCGCGCGCGTCTGATGGCGGCCTTTGATCTGCCGGAAAATGCCTTTGAAATCTGCATCATCAAGGTCACGGGGGACGCCATACAGGACCGCCCCCTGAAAGAGATCGGCGGCAAGGGCCTGTTCACCCGCGAGATTGAAGAGGCGCTGCTGGATGGGTCCATCGACATCGCTGTCCATTCGATGAAGGACATGCCGGTGGAACAGCCCGGCGGGCTGCTCTTGGACACTTATCTGCCGCGCGAGGACGTGCGTGATGCGTTTGTGTCGCTGCATGCCAAGGGGCTGGATGATCTGGCGCAGGGGGCCACAGTGGGCACCTCGTCTCTGCGTCGCCGGTCGCAATTGCTGGCCAAACGCCCTGACCTCAATGTGGTGGAGTTTCGCGGCAACGTGCAGACCCGCCTGCGCAAGCTGCAGGACGGCGTGGCCGAGGCGACGTTTCTGGCCATGGCCGGATTGAACCGGCTGGGCATGACAGAGGTGCCGCGCACAGCTGTGGCACCAGAGGATATGTTGCCCGCTGTGGCACAAGGTGCCATCGGGATTGAACGCCGTGGCGACGACAGCCGCGCCGCCGAGATGCTGGCCGCAATCCATGACGGCCCCACAGGGCAGCGGCTGGCGGCA
>JAHDGO010000028.1 GCA_020627605.1 Yoonia sp. | reverse complement strand
GCGGTCGAAGGCGGCTTTGCGCATACCAAGCGAATGCACCATCTCGCTTTCTTCACGGATCTGCGCGCCGAGCCGTTCAGAGGCAAAGCTGGCCGCATTCGCCGCATGCAGCGGTTTGGACGTGCTCCACTGGTTGAGGATGGCCACAACGATCAGCACGCCAGCACCGCAAAGGGCCAGAATACCCATCAACGGGTGAAAGATGAAAATGCCAAAGAAGAACAAGGGCACCCACGGCAGGTCAAACAGAGCCATCAGCGCGGGCGAGGTGATCAGCCGCTGTACGGATTCCAGATCGCGCAGGCCTGTTGCGGCTTCTGCCGGGGCGCGGTTCAGGGTTGTGGCCTTCAGCACAGCGCCAAAGACGCGGCGGTCAAGCGCCGCCTGAAACCGCGCACCCACGCGCGCCATCACCCGGCCCCGCACAAAATCAAGGATGCCCATCATCGCGTAGAGAAAACCCACCAGAACCGACAGGGCGATCAATGTCTCAAAAGACCGCGAGCTGAGCACCCTGTCATAGACATTCAGCATATAGATCGGGCCGGTCAGCATCAGCAGGTTCACGAAAAAGCTGAAGACCGCCACACCCCAGTAAAGCGCGCGGCTTTGCTGGCGGGTCTGGGCCAGTTCGGCCCGTCCTGCGGCGGTCTTTTGATCTGACATGTTTGTCCTGCTTTTTGCGGCGATGGTAACACTCTTAGAGGGTCACATCGTTAACGAACATTCCCCAACCGCAAAGGGTTGCGATAATTGATTGATCTGCAACACCGTTTTGCGCAATTCTGGCGTCCTGATGAAAAACCTGCTCTTGGCCCTTGCTGCCTCCGCCCTGCCTCTGACCGCGATCGCTGATACATTCGATGGCGTCTACAAACAAACGGCCAATGCCGAATGCAGCCTTGTTGGCGCTGATGGCGGGTCGCTCAAGATTGAAAACAACATCTTTTATGGCGTCGAGGTGGAGTGTCGGATGACCGGTGCCATTGATGTCGTCGATATGGAGGCGACGCTCTATGATATGCAATGCATTGGCGAAGGGTCCACATGGTCAGAACGCGCCATGCTGATGGCCGACGCAGAAGGCGACGGCATCTATATGATCTGGGACGGCTATGCGTTCCGTTACGACCGCTGCGAAGCGGGGGAGTTCTAGGGCAACCCTGATCAGTTCTGACCACCCAGAATGTTATCCAGCAGGTTGATGATGTTCTGGTCCACCACATCACCACCGGTGCTTTCCAACAGGCCTGTCGCGGCCGGGGCCTCCGGCACGATCATCGGCAAGGGCGTTGGTTGCTGGCCTTCCAGCACGCGGATCATGGTTTCGTGCCAGATGGTTGCGGGCAACCCGCCGCCGGTTACCCCACTTAAACGGCGGTTGTCATCATAGCCCATCCAGACTCCGGTGACATAGTCGCCGGTAAAGCCGATGAACCATGCATCGCGTGACCCCTGCGTCGTGCCGGTCTTGCCAGCGATTTGCCAGCCGTCAATGCGGGCACGGGTGCCGGTGCCGCGCGCGACCACCTGCGACATCATCCATGTCAGCTGGCGTGCAGCCTCTTCGCGGATGATGCGTTCGCCGATGCCCGCGCCCTGCGCATCCATCAATACGTCATTGTCGCCCATCAGACGCAGGTCGATCAGCCCGTAAGGCGTGACAGCAGAACCACCGTTCAAAATACCCGCAAAGGCACCTGTCATGTTCAGCAGGGTGCTTTCCGACACGCCAAGGGCCAATGCGGGCCCTGCGGCCAGATCACCCTCGATCCCGAAACCGGCGGCCACATTGCGCACCAGTTCGCGGCCCACTTCCTCTGAGACGACAATGGCGGGCAGGTTGCGGCTGGTGGCCAGCGCGTCGACCATGCTGACCGGCCCGACAAATTGTCGGTCATAGTTTTCCGGACACCACTGCGGCGCGCCACGGATGTTCCAGCAGGCCGGTTCGTCGCTGATCATCGTGTAAGGCGACCAGCCCAAATCAAGGGCGGCGGCATAGATGAAGGGTTTGAAGGCAGACCCTGTCTGCCGCAACGCCTGCGTGGCCCGGTTAAAGGCGCCGGTGGCATTGATGTTGCGCCCGCCGACCATGGCGCGCACAGCACCGTCGGCTGACATCACGACAATCGCCGCCTGCGCCTCTGACCCTTCGCGTACGTCGCGTTCGAAAACGGTGATCAGCGCCTCTTCGGCCGCGGCCTGAATGCGCTGGTCCAGCGTGGTGCGGATGATAACGTCTTCGGTGGTGTCGCGGGTAAAGAATTCTGGTCCGCTGGCCATGACCCAATCGGCAAAGAAGCCGCCGGAGCTGGCGCTTGCCGCCTCTGACAAGGTGGCGGGGTTGGCGCGGGCATTCTGTGCCTCTGACGCCGTGATATAGCCCTGATCTTCCATCAGCCCGATCACCACGGCGGCGCGGTTCTGCGCGCGTTCAAGGCTGCGGGTTGGCGCGTTGACCGAGGGCGCAGTCAGCAGACCGGCCAGCATCGCGGCCTGTGCGGGGTTCACCTGTGCGGCGGAGATGCCGAAATACCGCTGTGCCGCGGCCTCAAACCCGCGGCTGCTGGCACCCAGGTAGGCGCGGTTGAGGTAGATCGAAAGGATTTCTTCCTTGGTGTAGGCAATCTCCATCCCGATAGAGAAGACAGCCTCTTTGGCTTTGCGCCACAAGGTCGTGCGGCGGCAGTCATCTTCATAGGCGCGCTCGCTTTCCCATGTGTCGGGGTCAAAGGGAACGCCGAGGCATAGCAGTTTCGCCGTCTGCTGGGTGATGGTCGAGCCGCCGTTGCCGGACAGCGGCCCGCGCCCTTCGCGCAGGTTGATACGAATGGCAGAGGCGATCCCGCGTGGCGAAAGCCCCAGATGCCGGTAGAAGCGTTTGTCTTCGGTCGCGACCACGGCGTTATGCAGATGGGGTGACACGGTGTCGGTCGTGATCATCCCGCCAAACTGGTCACCGCGCCAGGCAAAGACCTCTCCGGTCAGGTCGGTCATGGTGACTGATCCGCGTGTGCGCCCGTCGATCAGCTCTTTCATGGCTGGCATTTGCGCCGCGAAATAGAATGAGAACCCGGCGATAATCAGACCGACGATCAGGCCAACGCGCCAGGAGAAGGCCCAGATCAGACGGGCCGCCCAGCGGAACGGGAAAAGAATCCAGCCAATCAGCCCCTTGGGCTTGCTGCTGCGCGGCGCGGACTTGCGACGGGCCGCTGGCTTGGCGGCCTTTGGGGCAGCCTTTTTGGGTGGCGCTTTCTTCTTCGGGCCTGATTTGGCCGGATAGCGCCGCTCGGCCACCAGAGGTGTCCGCTTATTGCCATTTCCACTCATGTTCCGCTCGACTGACTGTCTTGTTTGTTTTGAGGCACTATAGCTGGCGCCCGCACAAATGTAGAGCGTGATGAGTCGCTCTGTTTGCTTTTTGTGTTCGCACAAAAATTAATCAAAGGGGTGAATTTGTGCAAAAATTGTGCAGAAGCGGGCGCTAACAGCCTTAACCATGCCTGCCGCAACCTTGCCGCGCCCTGTCCGGCGCGCTTTGTGTCCACGTGCAAGCGACTGCTGGCTGCCAGCGGATGCGAGAAATTTGCAAGGGGACAAACGTGAAACTCATCATTGCAACAATCAAACCATTCAAGCTGGAGGAGGTCCGTGAAGCACTGACCACCGTCGGTGTGCGCGGGATGATGGTGTCAGAAATCAAAGGCTTCGGGTCGCAGTCCGGCCACACGGAAATCTATCGCGGTGCCGAATATGCCGTGAATTTCGTGCCGAAGGTGAAACTGGAAATCGTCGTGCAGGACAGCATGGCCGAACAGGTCGTCCAGACGATCGCCACAACGGCCAAGACCGAGAAAATCGGTGACGGCAAGATTTTCGTCCTTGATGTGGAAAGCGCGCTGCGCGTCCGCACAGGCGAAACCAATGATGACGCGCTTTGACCGCGCAACAGGGGATATAACGATGAAATTGACCAAGTATCTATCTGTCGGGGCGGCGCTGACGCTGTTGCCGACATTCGCATTGGCACAGGACGCCGCGCCGTCATTTGACGAAATCGGCCCGTACCTGATGACCACGCTGCTGTTTCTTATCGGTGGTTTTCTGGTGTTCTGGATGGCGGCAGGCTTTGCCATGCTGGAGGCCGGCCTTGTGCGGTCCAAGAACGTCACAACCCAGCTGACAAAGAACATCGCGCTCTTTTCATTGTCGGCCATCATGTACTGGCTGGTGGGTTTCAACCTGATGTACCCCGGTGATGCGTGGATCGTGCCCGGCTGGTTCGGCACATTCTCACCCACCTCGCTGGAGCCTGTCGGTCTGGCGGCTGCGGATGCATCGCTTGATTATGCCTCTGTCGCCTCTGACTTCTTCTTTCAGCTGATGTTCTGTGCGACGACCGCATCCATTGTGTCCGGTACACTGGCCGAACGCATCAAGCTGTGGCCCTTCCTGATCTTCACCGTCATTCTGACCGGTCTGATCTACCCAATCGGTGCCTCCTGGCAGTGGGGCGGTGGCTGGTTGTCCGAGATGGGCTTCTATGACTTCGCCGGCTCCACGGTTGTGCACGCCGCTGGTGGTTTTGCAGCGCTCGCCGGTGCGATCATTCTTGGCGCCCGTATCGGCAAGTACAAGGATGGTATGGTCATTCCGATGCCGGGTTCCAACCTTGCGCTGGCCACATTGGGTACGTTTATCCTGTGGCTGGGCTGGTTCGGCTTCAACGGTGGTTCGCAGCTGGCTGCGGGTACTGTTGGCGACATCACAGACGTCGGTCGTATCTTTGCCAACACCAACATGGCGGCTGCCGCCGGTGCTGTTGCGGCGCTGATCATGACCAACGTCATGTACAAAAAGCCCGACCTGACCATGATCCTGAACGGCGCGCTTGCTGGTCTTGTATCCATCACCGCGAGCCCGCTGGAGCCGAGCCTGTTCGGCGCGCTCTGGATCGGTGCTGTCGGTGGTATCATCGTGGTCTTCGCGGTGCCATTCCTCGACAAGCTGAAAATCGACGACGTGGTCGGTGCGATCTCTGTCCACATGGTTGCTGGCTTCTGGGGTACGATGGTTGTTCCGGTCTATGCCGAGGCGAGCTTTGTCACCCAGTTCATCGGCTTTGTTGCCATCGGTGGGTTCACCTTTGTGGTCAGCCTCGTGGCCTGGACAATTCTGAAAGGTGTCATGGGCATCCGCGTGTCCGAACAAGCCGAGCTGGATGGTCTGGACGTGTCCGAATTGGGCATGGAAGCCTACCCAGAGTTTGCAAAGGGCTGATCCCTTCCTGTCAGCCTGAACACTGGCCCGGGCGCTTGCGTCCGGGCCTTTTTCTTTGGCGCAGCAATTGCCGGGCAGTTTCAGTTCTCTGCGGGATATTCATGCGTGTTACGACGCATATGTGCAAAAATCTCTTGCAAGTTGTCATTACTACGACAATCCCTGCGACATTCTTCACCGCAAATGCTGCATACTGCGCGCAACACGACGAATCTTTGCATAAGGACCCCTGCCATGATCCAGACACCCTATCTTTTGTTTCTCGGTGACGCGCCGGACCAACTGGCCGCGAAGGTCGCGCAGGGCATCAAGGACTGGCGTCCTGACAATGCCGTTGGCCAGTTCCGCATGGCGGGCTGCGGCGCTGATGTGAAACTGCAAGACATGACCCTGCAAGAAGGTCTGGACGCTGGCGCAAAGACATTGGTTGTCGGCGTTGCCAACCGTGGCGGCGTGATCTCTGCCGCCTGGAAAGAGGTTTTGGTCCAGGCCCTGCAGATGGGCTATGACATCGCATCCGGCCTGCACAACCTGTTGCGCGACGAGAAAGAGCTGATGGCCGCCGCCCGGGTCAATGGCCGCACATTGTTTGACGTGCGTATCCCTTCGGTCGCCTATCCCATCGCCAACGGCAAGAAGCGGACCGGCAAGCGCTGTCTGGCCATCGGAACCGATTGTTCGGTGGGCAAGATGTATACGGGCCTCGCCATGGACATCGAAATGCAAAAGCGCGGCATGAAATCCACCTTCCGCCCGACAGGCCAGACCGGTATTCTGATCACCGGTGGCGGCGTGCCGCTGGATGCCGTCATTGCCGACTTCATGGCCGGTGCGGTTGAGTATCTGACGCCCGACAACGATGCAGACCACTGGGACCACATTGAAGGGCAGGGCAGCCTGTTTCACGTCTCTTACTCCGGCGTGACCATGGCCCTGATCCATGGCGGCCAGCCCGATGCGCTGATCCTCGCCCATGAACCGACCCGCACCCATATGCGCGGTCTGCCCGAGTATGATCTGCCGAGCCTTGAGGCGCTGCGCGACATGGCCCTGCCAATTGCCCGTATCGCCAATCCTGCGTGTCAGGTTGTGGGCATTTCGGTCAACACCCAGCATCTGTCGGAAGAAGAGGCCCTGTCCTATATGGCCGAGGTCGAAAAGCGCATGGGTTTGCCCACTGTTGACACGTTCCGCCAGGGTGCCGCGCGTCGTGTTGATGCGCTGGACGCAATCTGAGACCGCCCTGCTGGTGGCGCCCAAGGGGTGCCTCCGGCGGGAGCTTTTTGGCAAAATGATGAGGGTCTGATGCAGATTTCCGTTGCCCGTGATGTGTTTCAACTGGCGCAGGTGTTTACGATCAGCCGCGGGTCTCGGACAGAGGCGCAGGTGCTGACCGTCCATGTGGATGACGCCGGGACGCGCGGCTGGGGCGAATGCGTGCCCTATGCCCGTTATGATGAAACGCTGGACAGCGTGGCAGCACAGATCACCGGGTTTTCGGGTGGCTGGGAGGATTTGCCAGACGCCCTGCCTGCCGGGGCGGCCCGCAATGCGCTGGATTGTGCGTTCTGGGATGTGGCGGCGAAAAAGGCGGGCAAGCGGGTCTGGGACCTGCTGGACCTGCCGCGCCCGCAGCCTGAAATCACGGCCTATACCCTGTCACTGGACACGCCCGCAGCGATGGAGGCGCAGGCGCGCGCCAATGCCCATCGCCCGCTTTTGAAAATCAAGCTGGGCACGCCGGACGACATGCCCCGGCTGGAGGCCGTGCGCCGTGGTGCCCCGGCTGTGCCGATCATCATTGACGCCAACGAAGGCTGGACCGCCGAGGTTTACGCCGATCTTGCCCCGCATCTGATCGGGCTTGGTGTCCGGATGGTTGAACAGCCACTGCCCGCTGGTGCCGATGAGATGCTGGCAGAGATTGCCCGCCCCTTGCCTGTCTGCGCTGACGAAAGCTGCCACGATCGTGCCAGCCTGCCGGGATTGCGCGGCAAGTATGACATGGTCAACATCAAGCTTGATAAGACCGGTGGGCTGACAGAAGCGCTGGCGCTGAAGGCGCAGGCGCAGGCAGAGGGCTATGGCATCATGGTGGGCTGCATGGTCGGGTCGTCGCTGGCCATGGCGCCAGCCACCATTCTGGCGCAGGGCGTGGCCTTTACCGACCTTGACGGCCCGCTTCTTCTGGCCGAAGACCGGGATGAACCTTTGACATTTGACACCGACGGCGTGCACCCGCCCGCCGCCGCACTTTGGGGATGAACATGCGCACAGTTTACGTCAACGGAGAGTATCTGCCGGAAAACGAAGCCAAGGTTTCGATCTTTGATCGTGGGTTCCTGATGGCGGATGGTGTCTATGAGGTGACATCGGTTCTGGATGGCAAGCTGATCGATTTTGATGGCCACGCCAAGCGCTTGGAACGGTCCCTCAATGAACTCGACATGCCGCATCCTGCCGTGCTGCCGGACCTGCTGGAGGTCCACCGCGAGCTGGTGCGCCTGAACGACATCAACGAAGGCATGATCTATCTGCAGATCACCCGCGGCGCGCCCGGTGACCGGGATTTTGCCTTTCCAGACCCTGAAACCACCGCACCGACCGTCGTGCTGTTCACCCAGAACAAGCCCGGCCTTGCTGACAGCCCAGTGGCGAAAAAGGGGATCAAGGTGATTTCCATCGACGACCAGCGCTGGGGCCGCCGCGATATCAAGACGGTGCAACTGCTGTATCCGTCTATGGGCAAGATGATGGCCAAGGCCGCTGGCGTTGATGATGCCTGGATGGTCGAGGATGGGGCCGTGACCGAGGGCACATCGAACAACGCCTATATCGTCAAGGGCAACACGATTATTACCCGGCATCTGGGCAACGAAATTTTGCACGGCATCACCCGTGCCGCCGTCCTGCGCTTTGCCCGTGAGGCACAGATGCAGGTGGAAGAGCGCAGCTTTACAATTGAAGAGGCGAAAGATGCGGATGAGGCGTTCATCACCTCGGCCAGCACATTCGTGATGCCGGTGGTCGAGATTGACGGCGCACAGGTTGGCACCGGGGCACCGGGGTCCGTCGCCACGCGGCTGCGCGAAATTTATCTGGACGAAAGCCGGAAAGCCGCGGTCTAAATCAGGCTCGCCATTCCGATCGCGGTGGCGACAACAACCATCAGGATCACGACAGAGGCCATCAGGCAGCCCATTGGCAGTTCAAATCCCTGGACCTGGCCTGTCATGGCGGCTGTGTCCCTGCCGATTCCGTTGCGCATCTGTTGTCTCCTCCCGCTGGTCCGACAGCCCACGACGCTATGACGTTGCGATCAGCTGCCAAGTGCCACTTTACCCGTCAACTGGTGGATTGCGCCAGTTGGTCTGTGCAAACGGTTGGCTGATTGCGTGGGCTACAAGGTCCAGCCGGTCTTGTCCGTAGAATGGATCGCCATCGACGATATAGGTGGGCGAGCCAAAGACGTTTTGCGCCCGCGCCCAATCTGAATTGGCCATAAGTTGCGCCTGCACCTGCGGTGATGCCGCTTCACGTAACAGGGCGTCGCCGTCATGGCCCAGCTCACTCGCCAGGCCATGCAGGGTTGGCCTGTCTGACAGGTCTGCGTCGTCGCGCCAATGCGCCTGCAGGATCGCGTGGGCCATGGCATCGACCTCTGGTCCGCTTTCGCCCAGCGCGATGATCATCCCAGAGGCAAGACTGTAGTCGGCGTCATGAAAGGTCGGGCGGAAATTGATGACGGGCACGTCGCGATATTCCGCCCAGCGGGCGATCTCGCGACCGAAGAAGTAATCGACATGGGCCTGCGTGCGGGCGGCAAAAGGCAGGCTGCCCTGCGCCTCGACCACCGGCGACAGCAGGATCGGCTTGTGGATCAGCGGCGTTTCTGTCGCCGCACATATCCGGGCAAGTGCGGCAGAGCCAAGATAGGCGAAGGCGGAATGCGCTGAGTAGACATAGGTGACCACGGCCATCGCGCGCTAGCCTTCGGCCTGTGCCTGCAGTTCCTTGGCCCGATCCGCAGAGACGCCAAACAGATCCTCGACCCGATGCATCAGCGCGTCCTCAACCTCGTGCTTGATCCCATCGGCATAGACGATTTCCCAAAGGGCCAGCAGCACGGCTTCTTTCTCTTCGGTGCTGATCGCCTTTTCAAGGATTACGGCCACATCTCCGGTCGCGGGGATCGCACGTTCCAGCAACTCGCATTCCGCGCGCATTTTGGCGGCTGTGACAGGGTTCAACCCGTGACGCTTGGCGAGCACCTTGTCGATGGCTGCGATCTCCTCAAACACATAGGCATGGTCGGCCTTGGCGGCACGCACCAGCAATGCGCCCATGGCATGGCTGGCGTCTGCCTCTGGCAAGGGGGTGTGGTAGGCTGACGGGTTGCGAAAAAAGGTTTTGAGCCGTTCGAGCATGATCTTAACCGTGTGTGTCCTTGAAGGCCGCCTTGGCGTCTGCCGGGGCCTCTGTCTGATACTTCTCTTTCCACTCGGCCATTGTCATGCCGTAGAATGCCTCTCTGCCCTCATCTTTGGACATTTCAATGCCGCGTTCATTGGCGGCCTCCTGATACCAGCGTGACAGGCAGTTGCGGCAAAACCCGGTGAGATTCATCATATCGATGTTCTGCACATCTGTCCGCTCTTGCATCAAATGCTGCTGCAGGCGGCGAAAGGCGGCGGCTTCAAGTTCAAGCTTGGTCTGGTCGTCCATCGTTGTCTCCATCACAGGCCCGACTGGGCGAGCACATCTGTCAATATAGGGGCAAGGCGGTTGGCCCATAAGGTCTGCCCAGTATCATCGGCGATCAGGTCCTGACGCAACTCGATCAGCACATTGGGACGGCCGTGTTGCAGCGCATGGCGGTCCACTGCATCGCCGGGCAGGTGGCCCGCATAGGGCTGGTTAGCCCCAGTGACCCAGCCTTCGGCGCGGCAGGCGGCCAGAAACGGCTGCGACAGGCGTTCGTCATGGGCATAAAGCACCCCGATTTCCCATGGGCGCGGCGCGCGACCGCGCAGACGAGGGGTAAAGCTGTGCACGGCGCAGATGACCGGTTTTGCGATTTTGTTGGCCAGATCGGCATAGGCCGCGTGATAGGGGCGGTAGAGGCGGCGCAGGCGTTCTTCGACCTCGGTGGCATCGGCATTGCGATTGCCGGGAATGATGGTGCCGTCATAAAGGCGCATCATGATGGTCGGATCATCCTCGCCCCGGTTCGGATCGCAGACCAGCCGGGAAAAGCGTGACAGGATAGCGGGGCTGTTCAGGGCCGCGGCCAGATGGCGGGTCACGCCAGCGGCACCGATGTCATAGGCGATATGGCGGTCCATATCCTCTGCCGGCAGACCAAGGTCGCCACCATGCACCCAGTCGGGCACGCGATTGGTGGCATGATCACAGGCAATCAGCCATCTGCCGGGCCGATCTGCGCCGATAATTTCAAACGGGTCGTCAGTCATTTTCGCGTCATTCCTTTGTCACGGGCTTTAGGCTAGTTGATGCAGGAATGGAATTGCGTATAACGGCGGCGAACAGGCCGTTACCGCTAACGGGCTTTGCCGCATGAAGGAAAAACCATGAAACGCCATCGCAACGTGAAGATCGTCGCCACGCTTGGGCCAGCCTCGAATGATTACGAGATGATCCGCGCCCTGCACGAGGCCGGAGCAGATGTATTCCGCCTGAACATGTCCCACGGTGATCACAGCGAAATCAAGGCGCGGCATGCGATCATCCGACAGGTGGAAAAAGATCTCGACAGCCCGATTGCGATTCTGGCCGACCTGCAGGGGCCAAAGCTGCGCGTGGGCGTTTTCGCCAATGGCGAGGAAGAGCTGGAAGAGGGCGCGCCGTTCCGGCTGGATCTGAACGACGCCGAAGGCGACGCCACCCGCGTGAAGCTGCCGCATAAAGAGATTTTCGATGCGCTGGAACCGGGCGCGCACCTTTTGGTGAATGACGGCAAGATCAAACTGCGGGTCAAGGACTGCGGCGCGGACTTTGCCGATTGTGAGGTTGTCGTCGGCGGCACCATTTCCAACCGCAAGGGCGTGAACGTGCCTGACGTGACGCTGCCGCTGGCCGCCCTGTCCCCCAAGGACCGCAAGGATCTGGAATTTGTCTGTGATCTGGGTGTGGACTGGCTGGCCCTGTCGTTCGTGCAGCGTCCCGCCGACGTGGAAGAGGCGCGTCAACTGGCAAAGGGTCGCGCTGCGATCCTGTCGAAGATCGAAAAGCCCAACGCGGTGAAGGTGTTTGATGATATTCTGGCCGTCTCTGACGGCGTGATGGTGGCCCGTGGCGATCTGGGCGTGGAACTGCCGGTGCAGAACGTCCCGCCGATTCAGAAACAGCTGGTGCGCAAGTGCCGTGCTGCCGCCAAGCCGGTGATCGTGGCGACACAGATGCTTGAATCCATGATCGACAGCCCGATGCCGACCCGCGCCGAAGTCTCTGACGTGGCCACGGCGATCTATGAAGGTGCCGATGCGATCATGCTGTCTGCTGAATCCGCTGCCGGATCCTACCCGATCGAGGCTGTCACAACGATGAGCAATGTCGCAGGCGAGGTCGAGGCAGACCCAACCTATACCGACATTATCGAAGCCTCACGCAAGGCCAGCGGCATTACCGTGGCTGATGGCATCGTCTCGGCGGCGCGTGAGATTGCCGAAAAGACTGACGTCAAGGCGATCTGCTGTTTCTCGCAGTCGGGAACGACCGCCCTTTTGGTGTCGCGCGAACGTCCGCGTGTGCCGATCATCGCGCTGACCAACTATATCGAAACCGCCCGGCGGCTCTGCCTGTCTTGGGGCACCAACTGTGTGGTCACAGGTGAGGTCCACCGGTTCAAGGACGCTGTGATCGGGGCGGTACGTGCCGCCAAGGCGCAAAAGCTGGCGACAGAGGATGATATGGTTGTGGTCACCGCCGGTGTGCCCTTCAACACACCGGGGTCAACAAACATCCTGCGTGTGGCACCCTGTGCTGAACGGTTGATCTACGCCTCCGAAACGGAATAAATGGCGTCCGGGGGCGTGGCGAAGGACCAAAGCCGATGGATCTTGATCTGATTTTTGTTGTCGGCGTCGCATTGCTGGCTTTCGCGATCCCGGCATTGGCCAGCGCTTATGCTGATTGGCGTTTTCCCCGGCTTGCTGTCCTGATGATCGTGATCGGCGGGGTGGCCGTGGCCTATGCCATGCAGGAAAACCCCGGCGCCTACGGTTTGCGCACAATTGACGATGCCATCGTCACCGTGCTGGGGCGGTATCTGAACTAACCCCTTGCACCAATCCCGATAGCGTCCTATAGCGCAGCCTTCACCCGCGCGTCCGGCCGATATGGCATGCCGAGTCGCGCGTTACGACCGATCTGAAGAGGAGACGGAAATGCCGAAGATGAAGACGAAATCGAGCTGCAAGAAGCGGTTCAAGGTGACGGCCTCTGGCCGGATCAAGGCAGGTCAGGCCGGCAAACGCCACGGCATGATCAAGCGCACCAAGAAATTCATCCGTGATGCCCGCGGCACCACAGTTCTGGCCAAGGCTGATGAGCAGATCATCAAGCCAATGATGCCATACAGCCGCTAAGAAGGAGATCAGGATATGCGCGTTAAAGGTGGAACCGTCACACACCGTCGTCACAAGAAAGTCTTGGACGCCGCCAAAGGGTATTACGATCGCCGCTCCAAGACCTTCAAGGTCGCCAAGCAGGCCGTCGACAAAGCGAACCAATATGCAACCCGAGACCGTCACAACCGCAAGCGCAACTTCCGCGCCTTGTGGATCCAGCGGATCAACGCCGGTGTGCGCGCGGTTGACGAAAACCTCAACTACTCAAAGTTCATCAACGGCCTGAACCTGGCCGGGATCGAAGTGGACCGTAAGGTGCTTGCCGATCTGGCCGTGAACGAGCCCGAGGCATTTGCGACAATCGTCGGCAAAGCCAAGGATGCGCTGCCTGCATAAGGTCAGCGTTGCAAAGTGAATGGAAAGGGCCGCACCGTGATGGTGCGGCCTTTTTCGTTTTGTCACCGATCCCTGACGTGGCATGGACAGCGAAGTAATCCCACCGTCACTGTGATGTCCCATCGCACCCGTCCAGTTCGCGCCCTGTCA
>JAHDGO010000467.1:353-1598 GCA_020627605.1 Yoonia sp. | reverse complement strand
TCGCGTTTTTCGGGCTTGTGGTCATCGGCGGGCGCTTTGGTGATCTGATCTCTGATATCCCGTTCACGGTGATCGTCGTGCTGGCAGCCAGCCTGATCGAATGTTTCCTGATCCTGCCGCATCACATGGCGCATGCCATTGCCCATTCGGCCAAGGAACATTGGTACGACTGGCCGTCGCGGACCGTGAACAAAGGCTTTGACTGGGTGCGTGAGCGGCTCTTCCGTCCCTTCATGGCCTGGGTTGTCATGGCGCGCTATCCGGTTGTGGCCATGGCCATCGTGTTGCTGGCCAGTCAGGTGGCCCTGTTTATCCGGGGTGATGTCAGTTGGCGTTTCTTCAACGCGCCTGAACAAAGCCAGGTGACCGGCAACTTTGCCATGCTGCCGGGGGCGACCCGCGCGGACACGCTGGAAATGATGCGCGAGATGCAGCGCGCCACAGAGGCGCTTGGTGCAGAGTATGAGGCCGAACATGGCACCAATCCGCTGAAATTTGTGGTGGCCGAAATCGGCGGCAATTCCGGCAGGGCCATTGCCGGGTCAGACACCAAGGATGCCGATCAGCTGGGGGCGATCACCATTGCCCTGATCGATGCCGACAGCCGCCCCTATTCCAGCTTTGCCTTTGTCAGTGCCTTGCAGGACGCCATTGTGCAGCATCCGCTGGCGGAAACCGTCAGCTTCCGCAGCTGGGCGTCAGGCCCCGGCGGCGACAGTCTGGATATCCAGATGTTCGGTGCTGACAGCGACACCCTGAAAGCTGCGGCAGAGGCGCTGAAAACGGAACTTGCGATCTACCCCGAAATTTCCGGGCTTGAGGATACGCTGGCCTACGACAAGGAAGAGATGATCCTTGAATTGACGCCGCAGGGCAACGCGCTGGGGCTGAATATCGACGGCATCGGGCGCGTGCTGCGCAACCGGCTGGGCGGAATCGAGGCCGCGAGTTTCCCTGACGGTGCCCGCTCTGCCACGATCCGGGTTGAACTGCCTGCCGGAGAGTTGTCTGCCGATTTTCTGGACCGGACACAGATGCGCACGCCTGACGGTGTTTACGTGCCCCTTGCCGATGTGGTGACAGTGCAAAGCCGCACGGGCTTTTCCACCGTCCGCCGCGAAAACGGGATCCAGTTGATTTCAGTCCTGGGTGATCTGGATGACGAGGATGCGGCCCGTGCCACGGAAATCCAGACAGTCATCAACGATGATATCCTGCCGCGCATTGAAAGCCGGTTCGGCGTCG
>JAHDGO010000467.1:0-317 GCA_020627605.1 Yoonia sp. | reverse complement strand
AATGACGCGCGCACGGGGCTGATCCTCGTGCTGCTGGGTATTTATCTGACGCTGGCGTGGATTTTCAGCAGCTGGACCCGGCCTGTTGTCGTCATGTCGATCATCCCCTTTGCACTGGTCGGTACGATCTATGGCCACCATGTCTGGGGCATCCCGATGAGCATGTTCACCGTCGTCGGGCTGATCGGGATGGTGGGGATCATCATCAACGACAGTATCGTGTACCACCATTGATGAATATGCGCAGGATCGCGGTGCCTGCCATTATCGATGGCGCACCGTTTGCGCCCTGTGATGCTGACCACGCTGACCACAGT
>JAHDGO010000466.1:305-1604 GCA_020627605.1 Yoonia sp. | reverse complement strand
GCCGAAGGTGACGGTTATCGCGCAACCATCGGCGGCGCGAACTATGACTACGTCGCGGGCCCCAATGAAACGTTCGAGGATGTCGCACGCGGCCTGAAAACCGTGATCGACGCCGCAGGCATCGCCAACATCGAGACACAGGTCACTCAGGACGCCGCGACCGGCGCCTGGATCCTGCAGATCGACAATGATGGCACGGCGCAGACCCTGACGGATGCCGGCGCTGCCGGGGGCGAGGCCACAGGTGGTCTGGTCGGTCTCGACCGTATTGACCTGACGACTGACACCGGTGTGACCGCCGCATTGGCCAATATCGAAACCTACATCGATACAACGATCGATGCCGCGGCCACATTTGGTTCCAGCCAGGGCCGGATTGAAACACAGTCAGAATTTATCTCGAAACTGACAGACAGCCTGAAATCCGGGATTGGGGCTTTGGTCGATGCCGATATGGAAGAAACCTCTGCCCGCTTGCAGGCACTGCAGGTGCAGCAGCAGTTGGGTGTGCAGTCGCTCTCGATCGCCAACCAGGCGCCGCAGACGATCCTGTCACTCTTCCGTTAAGCGATGCGGTGACGCCGGATATCCGGCGTCACCCACCCGCAATTTTCGCGCGGAAAACCCGCGCCTCGTTCAAATTTGTCCGGGAAAGGACCGCTCGTGAACGTCACCCAACAGGCCCAGCAGGCCTACGCCCCCACCCAGCTTGGCATCCGCACCGACCGCTCTGTCGAGGCGCAGCTGATCAGCCAGATCACCGCGCGCCTGCGCAAGGCCACTGCCGAGCAGGCCCAAAACTATCCCGCCTTCATGGCCGCAATCCATGACAACCGCCGGATGTGGACGACAATGGCCGCCGAAGTGGCCGGCAAGGACAACGGCCTGCCCGCCCCGCTGCGCGCCCAGATTTTCTACTTGGCAGAATTCACCGAACATCAAAGCCAGCGTGTCATTCGTGGCAAGGCCGACCCAGAGGCACTGATTGCGGTCAACACAGCCGTCATGCGGGGCCTCAATGGTCAGGTGCCGACCTGATGTCCGGCCTAGTGCTCAAACTGAACCCCCGCGAAAGGGTGCTGGTGAACGGGGCCGTCATCGAGAACGGCGACCGGCGCAGCCGGGTGTCGATCCTGACGCCCAATGCCAACATCCTGCGCCTGCGCGACGCGATCCGCCCGGATGAGGTGAACACACCCGTCCGCCGGGTCTGTTATATCGCGCAGCTTGTTTTGTCAGGTGATGCCAGCGCAGAAGACGCCGGACGACAGATCCTGCAAGGGATCGAACAGCTCAGCC
>JAHDGO010000466.1:0-295 GCA_020627605.1 Yoonia sp. | reverse complement strand
GCAACCGATGCGGTGGGGCGGCAGGACTTTTACCGCACGCTGAAATCCTTACGCAACCTGTTGCCCCGCGAGGCGCGCATCCTTGGCGCGCACCCGACATGAGCTTTCAACCTGTTGTGCCACTCACTGGCTACGTCGGCTGGCGGTTTCTGGAGCGGACATCGGACGCCCAGCAAACCGCCTATGCCAACAGCGCACCGGTGGCACGCGCAACGGACTATTTCCGCGAGAATATCGGCAAGATCACCACGGCGGCTGATCTGGTCGCCGACCGGCAGTTGCTCTCGGTAGCGCT
>JAHDGO010000465.1 GCA_020627605.1 Yoonia sp. | reverse complement strand
AGTTTCTTTTGTCCAATCAGGTGGCGACGGGGCTGGCGCTGACGCTGTTTGGGCTGGGGCTGTCGGCGCTGATGGGGCAAGGCTATATCGGGATCAAGGCACCGGCCTTTCCCGACTGGCATATCCCCTTGCTGGGTGACATCCCCGTCATCGGGCCTATCGTTTTTCAGCATGACCCGATGGTCTATGTGGGCCTCTTCATCGTGGCTGGCGTCTGGGCCTTCCTGAAGTACAGCCGTGCCGGTCTGATCCTGCGGGCGGTGGGCGAAAACCATGAGGCCGCCCATGCGCTGGGCTATTCCGTGCGCAAGGTCCGCATTCTGGCGATCATGTTCGGCGGGGCCTGCGCTGGGCTTGGCGGGGCCTATCTGTCACTCGTGCGCGTGCCGCAATGGACCGAAGGCATGACCGCCGGCGCTGGCTGGATCGCGCTGGCCATCGTGGTGTTTGCCAGCTGGCGACCCGGGCGGCTTTTGCTGGGTGCCTATTTGTTTGGCGGGGTGACCGTCTTGCAGTTGAACCTGCAGGCAGCCGGCGCTGCCATCGGGGTCGAGTATCTTTCCATGGCGCCCTATCTGGCCACCATCGCGGTTCTGGTTATTATGCGGGCCGGACGTGCGCCCGGATCACTGGGCCAATCTTTCCATGCCTCACGTTGAGGCGAAACCAAAGACCACCAAGGGGATGAAAATGACAATGAAAACACTACTGGCCAGCGCCACACTCGCGCTTGGCCTTGCAACAGGGGCCGCAGCGGATGGACATGAACCGCTGACCGTTGGCTTTGTCTATGTGGGGCCAGTCGGCGACGGCGGCTGGACCTACGAGCATGATCAGGGCCGTCTGGCCGTGGAAGAGGCTTTTGGCGACAAGGTCGAAACCGTCTTTGTGGAAAGCGTGCCTGAAGGCCCTGACGCCGAACGTGTGATGACACAGATGGCGCTGCAAGGGGCCGATCTGATCTTTACAACCTCATTCGGCTACATGGACCAGACAATCAACGTCGCGGCCCAGTTCCCTGATGTGAAGTTCGAACATGCGACAGGCTACAAACGTGCCGACAACGTCTCGACCTATTCGGCCCGTTTCTATGAAGGCCGCGCCGTGCAGGGGCATATCGCGGGCCAGATGACCGAAAGCAACGTCATCGGCTATATTGCCTCTTTCCCGATCCCGGAAGTCATCCGTGGCATCAACTCTGCCTATCTCCACGCCAAGGAGGTGAACCCTGATGTCGAGTTCAAGATCGTCTGGGCCTACACATGGTTTGATCCCGCAAAAGAGGCCGAGGCGGCCACCGTGCTGATCGAACAGGGCGCTGACGTCATCCTGCAGCACACCGATTCAACTGCACCTCAGGCGGCAGCACAGGCCGCTGGCGGTGTTGTGACCTTCGGGCAGGCCTCTGACATGGCGGAATTTGCGCCATTCCCGCGCGTTTCGTCCATCATTGATGACTGGGCACCGTATTATGTCGCCCGCACCCAGGCCGTCATGGACGGCACATGGGAAAGCATGGACACTTGGGACGGCATCGGGCCGGGCATGGTCAAGATCGGTGAGATTACGGATGCGGTTCCGGCAGAGGTGAAAGCCAGCGCCGAAGCAT
>JAHDGO010000464.1 GCA_020627605.1 Yoonia sp. | reverse complement strand
CGTGATGGCTGCCGCACGCCCATGGTGTGGGAGCGCGATAACCAGAACGGTGGTTTCTCTGTCGGCAAGACCTGGTTGCCGGTCGTGTCAGAGCATCTGGCGCTCGCTGTTGCCGCGCAAGAGGATGAGCCCGGCGCGTTGCTGCACCACTATCGCCGCGCGATTGCCTTCCGCCACAGCCACAAGGCGCTCAGCATCGGAAGCCATGACAAGATCAGGGCCGAGGGCGATGTGGTTTATTTCACCCGCACGCATGAAGGCCAGACCGTGTTCTGCGCGTTCAATGTGAGCGAGACACCATCCGATTTCGATCTGCCTGCCGGTGACTGGGCCCCTATCGGGGCGGAACTGGGCAGCGCACATACATCCGCAGACGGGAGACTGCACCTTGGGCCTTGGCAAATCTGCCTCGCGCTCAAGTCATGAATTTGAGGGGAGTGAGACATGGCTGATCTGAAACTGACGGACGTCGCCAAGACCTATGGCGGCACCGTGGATGTGCTCAAGAACATCAATCTGGATATCCAGCAGGGCGAGCTTATCGTCTTTGTGGGCCCATCGGGCTGCGGGAAATCAACGCTGTTGCGGATGATTGCCGGGCTGGAGAAGATCACCGGGGGTGAGCTGCAGATCGACGGTCAGGTGGTCAATGATGTGCCCCCTGCGCAGCGCGGCATCGCCATGGTGTTCCAGTCCTACGCGCTTTACCCGCATATGACGGTGCGCGACAACATGTCGTTTGCCCTGAAGCTTGCCAAGAAATCGCAGGCCGAGATTGACGAGGCCGTGAACCGCGCCGCCAAGATCCTGCAACTGGACGAATATCTGGACCGTCTGCCAAAGGCCCTGTCGGGCGGCCAGCGTCAGCGTGTGGCGATTGGCCGGTCCATCGTGCGCGACCCCAAGGTGTATCTGTTTGACGAACCGCTGTCCAACCTCGACGCGGCCCTGCGTGTTGCGACCCGGATCGAGATCGCCCAGTTGAAAGAGTCGATGCCGAACTCCACCATGATCTATGTCACGCATGATCAGGTCGAGGCCATGACACTGGCCACCCGTATTGTGGTTCTGGCCAACAAGGGTATTGCGCAGGTCGGCACCCCGCTGGAGCTTTATGAACGGCCAGAGAATGAGTTTGTGGCGCAGTTCATCGGCTCACCAGCCATGAACCTGTTGGCCGGCGAAATCGTCGGGACCGGCGCACAAACCACGGTCAAGCTGCACGGTGGCGGCACGGTTAAATCCGCAGTTCCTACGACAGACGCCGATATGGGGCTGTCCGTGAACATCGGCATCCGCCCTGAGGACATGATCGAATCCGCTGGTGAGGATTATGCCTTTGAAGGCAAGGTAAACATCACCGAGGCCTTGGGTGAGGTCACGCTGTTGTATTTCGACAAGGTCGGTGACAACGACGCGATCATTGGCAAGTTGCCCGGCATTCACGCCGATCTGCGCGGCAAGTCAGTGCGCATGGCGGCATCACCTGACAAGGTGCAGGTCTTTCACAACGGGCAGTCGCTGTACTACCGCTAGGCATAGCTGGCGGCAGAGGTCAAAAAGGCCTCTGTCGCGGCATCGGCTGGGAAGAACAATTCCAGCCGCAGATCATCCAGCGTCTCATCATTGACCGAACTGA
>JAHDGO010000463.1 GCA_020627605.1 Yoonia sp. | reverse complement strand
CAAGGCGCTGGGGGGTGCTGACGTTGTCTATGATCCGGTGGGTGGTGATGCGTTCAAGGCCGCCCTCGGGGCCTGCAACCGCGAGGCACGGGTGATCGTCATCGGCTTCGCCAGTGGTGACGTCCCGCAAATCCCCGCCAATATCCTGCTGGTCAAGAACATCACGGTGATCGGCTTTTATTGGGGCGGATACCTGAAGTTCAATCCAACCGCCCTGACCGACAGTCTGGCAGAGCTGATGGCCTGGCATGCCGAGGGCCGGCTGTCCCCCCACATCAGCCACAAAATCCCGCTGGCAGAGGCGGCCGAGGCGCTGGAACTGATGCGCAGCCGCAAATCCACCGGCAAGGTCGTGGTCACGCCGTAAGCAACTGTGGTGCGGCCCGTGGCACGGCGTAGCATTGATGAATGATCTCGGCCATGGCCGCGCTGGCGCGATCTTCTGGTTTGAGGACGTAAAGATTGATGTTTTGCGGCGCCAGCGGCGGCAGTCGGCCGCCATGGTCAATCACTTCTGTCAAAGGTGACATGCTGCCTTCCAGCGCGACGTGAACAGCCAGATCCGCGCTCACCGACGCCTCAACCGCGTTATCAAGCTCTGAATCGACGGCCATGAACCAGTCAACCTCGGCAGTGTTCAGGGCCTGCAACACTCCACTGCGGAAGATGCAGTTGCTGCAAAAGGCCACTGGTAGCGGTGTCTTGCGCCAGGCCGCACCGCCCTTCGCCCCGACCCACAACAACGGAAGTTCGACCAAAGCCTTGCCGCCCTGTCCGCAGTCCTCTTCGGTGGTCAGGATCAGATCCACCTCTCCACGGCTGAACATCTCCAGGAGACGGCGCGTCGGCGCAGAGATCAGGCGCACATGCATACGCGGAAAATCAGCGGCAAAGCGTTTCAGGACGGCAGGTACAACCGGGTAGATGATGTCATGGGGCACGCCAAGTTTGATCTCACCCTCAAACTCTGTCGCGGTCAGACGCTCCAGTATCTCATCATTCGTTTTCAGCATGCTGCGGGCATAGCCCAGCAATTGTTCCCCCGCGGGGGTCAGTGAAATGGTGCGGGCTGACCTGTCCAACAGCGCCACATCCAGCGAGTCTTCCAACCGCTTGAGCTGCATCGACACCGCCGATTGCGTCAAATTGAGCATACCCGCTGCACGGGTCACACCACCGGCGTCAGCCACCGACACAAATGACCGCAATGCAGTCAGGTCCAGATTTCGCGGCATATCACAATCCTTGATGCGAGAGTTCAATACTATTCGTTTTCATTATGTCACTTGCACGGCTACCTATCAAGCATCGAAATACGACACGCCGCAAACATCACGAAAGGGAATGACCCATGAGCGTTACGATCCGCACCAATGCGACCATCACCGCAAAGCGCACCAAGCCCCGTTCGTTCTGGGCACGTTTGCGCAGCATGATGACCCTGCGCCGCGAACGCCAGCAGTTGCAGGCGCTGGATGATCACATTCTGGCCGATATCGGCGTCACCCGCGCGCAGGCCCTGCAAGAAAGCCGCAAGACGCCTTGGGATGCGCCACATCACTGGCACAGCTAGGCACATTTGGGCCGGACCTGCGACATTCCGGCCCATTTTACTCAGAATACCGCAAATCCGGTGCCTTCGACC
>JAHDGO010000027.1 GCA_020627605.1 Yoonia sp. | reverse complement strand
TGACAGCAACAAAGGCACCCAGCATGAACAGCGCGCCGTGGGCAAAGTTCACAACCCCAAGCGTGCCGAAGATGAGTGTCAGCCCCAGCGCAATCAGCGCATAGGCAGAGCCCTTATCAAGCCCATTAAGAATCTGAAGAATGAACTGGTCCATGAGGTGACCTCTGATCGGTTATGAGAAAGCGCAGGATGCGCGCCGTCAGACCGCTGCCCGAAAGGGCGCAGTATGTGAGCGGTGTTCAGGCCGCGCTTTCGCGGCCTGAACCAATGTTTGGCTTATGCGCCTGGGTTACATGTACCCAATGCACCACCTGCAAACTGCGGGTGATCTGGTGCGTATGTCACCTGGTCAACAGGTGTCACTTCAACGATTTCGAGAAGGTCGAACTCGTTGTCTGGGTTCTCTTTACCCTTCACAACCAGCACGTCCTTGAAGCACTGGTGGTCGTCGCCACGGTAGAGTGTTGGGCCGTTGCCCAGACCGTCGAACTCGAAATCTTCGAGGGCTTCGGCAACCGCGCATGGGTTGAACGAACCGGCGCGTGTGACGGCATCTGCATAAAGCAGGGTCTGCACGTAGCATGTGTGCGCCGCCTGCGATGGTGGGAAGCCGTACTTGGTGCCGAAGGACCGTGTGAAGGCTTGCGAGCCTGCATCCTGCAGCGACCAGTGCCAGTTGGTGGACCCGAAGATACCGGCAACGTTCGCGCCAGCACCACGTGCCATCAGACGCGAGTAGAGCGGCACGACGATTTCGAAGTTCTTGCCGTTGGCTTGCGCCTCGCGCAGACCAAACTGAACCGCGTTGGTCAGCGAGTTGACCATGTTACCGCCGTAGTGGTTCAGAACCAGAACGTCGGCGCCAGAGTTCAGAACAGGCGCGATATAGGAAGAGAAGTCGGTCTGTGTCAGCGGTGTTTTCACAGCGTTCACAGTTTCCCAACCCATGGCTTCGGTCGACGTCTTCACCGCTTCTTCTGTGGTGTAACCCCAGTTGTAGTCAGCGGTCAGGTGATAGGCCTTGCGGTCTGTACCATAGTTGGCAGCAAGCACAGGGGCCAGCGCCGCACCGGACATGTAGGAGTTGAAGAAGTGGCGGAAACCGTTGGCCCGCTTGTCTTTACCCGTGGTGTCGTTGGAGTGTGTCAGACCAGCCATGAAGATAACGCCGGCCTCTTGGCACAGCGCCTGAACCGCCACGGCAACGCCGGATGACGAACCACCTGTGATCATGATGGCGCCGTCTTTTTCGATCATCGAACGGGCCGATGCACGGGCCGCATCAGATTTGGTCTGCGTGTCACCAGTCACATACTTTACTTCGCGACCAAGGATACCTGCACCGTCCAGCGCCTGAGAAGAGAACGTGCCCAGCATGCCGCCGTCGCCGCCACCGTTGAGGTGCTCGACAGCCAGCTCATAGGCGCGCAGTTCGTCAGCACCCTCGTCAGCGTAGGGGCCTGTCTGTGGTACGTTGAAGCCAAGGATGACCTCGCTGTCACCTGGCGCATTGGTAAAGCCGGTATGGCCATCCGCACGCAGGTACTGCGGCAGGGCGAGGCCAGCGCTGGCCACCATGCCAGTCTTCAGGACGCCGCGACGCGAAAAGTTTGATTTGGACATTCTTATCCTCCCTAGAGATTTTTATTGGTCGCAGGCGCGTGACCTGCCAACACACCGCTACTCTGACGTGTGTGGCGCTTTTGCGGCAACATGGCATTGGCATGGGTGGACGAATTTGTAAATTTGTGTACAAAGTTTTGGTCAAGTTAGTAAATTGGTTCTCTCGCGGATGCAGAAAGCCACTGAAATGCCGGGGTAAAATCGATGGTTGGACAGAAACTTGCTGGTTCCCGCATTCGCGAAAGGCGACTGGATCGTGGCCTGCGACAGGCGGCGGTTGCAGAAACAGTCGGCATCTCAGCGTCTTATTTGAACCTGATTGAACACAATCGCCGCAGAATCGGTGGCAAACTCCTCACCAATATCGCCCGCGTGCTGGAGGTAGAGCCGGCGCTGCTGATCGAAGGTGCTGATACCGAAACGCTCGACGGTATGCGCACGGCGGCCAGTGTGTTCGGCAAGGATGTCGAGGTCGCTCGCGCGGAAGAGCTTGCCGCGCGCTATCCCGGCTGGGCGACGTTGATCGCCGATCAGGCCCAGCGGATCGCGGCGCTGCAGGCGCAGGTGCAGGCGCTGGGCGACCGTATGGCGCATGACCCGCAACTGTCAGGCGCGCTGCATGACGTGATCACCGCTGTCAGTGGCATCAGATCGACCGCCGCTATTCTGGTGGGGCCGGAAGACCTCGACGCTGATTGGCAAAAGCGGTTCCACCAGAATATCCATGATGACAGCCTGCGACTGGCCGCCAGTGGCGAGGCGATTGTCGCCTTGCTGGCCGCGCCAGAGGCTGATCTGGCGGGCGCCGCTGCCCCGACCGAACAGGTCTGGGCGTGGCTGGCGCAGACAGGGTTTCATGTCACTGCGTTGGAGGATGAGAGAGAAACACCCCAGAGCATCTGCGCAGCGGCGGGTCTGGGCCCGGCGGCAACGTCCATACTATTGCCATATCTGACCCGTTATGCGGCGGATGTGGCCGCCTTGCCGATGGGCCGTTTTGCAAAACTGGCGCGCGACACTGGCTATGACCCGTCGCAGATCGCGCTGCAGACAGGCGCACGGTTCGATCAGGTGCTGCGCCGCCTGGCCAGCCTGCCTGCAGGTGAAGGACATCCGCCCATCGGTCTGGCGCAATGCGATGCCTCTGGCACATTGCAGGTCTTCAAACAGATTGCGGGTTTTGCCTTGCCGCGTTTTGGCGGGACCTGTCCGCTCTGGCCGGTGTTTTCGGCACTTGCACGGCCTGAACAGCCGTTTCAGCAGGATGTTGTGCTGCCTGACGGTGAAGAAACCCGTCTGCGATGTTTTGCTGTGTCAAACCTGCAGGCCCTGCCGCATCTGGGCGCGCCACCGACGGCAACCAGCACAATGATTGTCGTGGCACACCCCCCCGATCACGGGCCAGCGCCACTGCCGATCGGCATCTCTTGCCGCATCTGCCCGCGCATGGGCTGCGAAAGCCGCCGTGAACCTGCCTTGACCGGTGTCGCACCGGGCTAAGGCCTGCATCGTGGCTTTGACACATCGGCGGTTTCTCGTGATAGTTGCGACCGGGGAACGCGCGGCCGGATGGGCTGCGGATTTTGAAAGGCAAAGACGTGGGCAAACGGGTCCTTCTGATCGAAGATGAACCAAATATCATCGAGGCGATCAGCTTTATCCTGTCGCGTGACGGCTGGACTGTTCATATTCATGAAGATGGCACCACCGCCGTCGACAAGGTGCGCGCGATGCCGCCCGATATGATCATCCTTGATGTCATGCTGCCCGGCCGCAGCGGTTTTGACATCCTGCGCGATTTGCGTGGTGATGATACGACCAAATCCATCCCCGTCATGATGCTGACTGCACGAGGTCAGGACAAGGATCGCGAACTTGCGATGCGACTTGGTGCGAACCTTTTCATGACCAAGCCTTTTTCGAATACCGAGGTGCGTGATCACGTCCGTGACCTGATCGGCGCATGAGCCGGACACCGAAAACCTCGGTGTTTCTGCAGCGCGCCAGTTATAGGCAACGTCGGCTGCGTGACGCCGCACGACTGGTGCCCTGTCTTGGCCTGATCCTGTGGATGCTGCCATTGGCATGGCCTGTCGCTTCTGCCTCGCAAGAGGATGCGGTGAGGAGTGCCGGTCTGATGTACATCTTTGGTGTCTGGCTGTTGCTGATCCTGCTGAGTGCGGGGCTGAGCCGGTGGATGCGTGTGATCCCGCATGATCCGCCGCCAGAGACGCGCAAACAGCCATGACGACGTTCAATGCCCTGATTGTCATCGCACTGGCCTATGTGCTGCTGCTGTTTGCGGTGGCCTTTCTGGCAGAGCGGCGCGCGGCGCGGGGGCATGCCAACTGGCTGCACTCGCCGCTGATCTATACGCTGTCGCTCAGTATCTATTGCACCGCATGGACGTTTTACGGCGCGGTCGGCTATGCCGCGCGCTCTGGGCTGGAGTTTGTGACGATCTACCTGGGTCCCACGCTTGTCATGGTCGGCTGGTGGTGGATCTTGCGGCGTCTGGTGCGGATTGGCCGTGCGCAGCGGATCACATCCATCGCTGACCTCATCTCGTCCCGCTTCGGCAAGTCGACCCAGCTTGGCATGATGGTGACGCTGATCTCTGTCATTGCAGGCACCCCCTATATCGCGCTGCAGCTGCAATCGGTGACACTGTCCTTTGCCGTCTTTGCGCAGGCTGAAGGCGTGTTCTGGCAGCAGACCGACTTCAACCGTACCGCCATCTGGGTGACCATTGGTCTGGCGGTATTCACCGTGATCTTCGGCACCCGCAATCTGGACGCAAATGAACGGCACCACGGCATTGTCATGGCCATCGCGGTCGAGGCCGTGGTGAAATTGCTGGCCCTGGTTGCCGTGGGCGGTTTTGTGGTCTGGGGTATTGCCGGCGGCGTGCCGCAGATGCTCGACCGTATCGATGCAACCGAGATCCAGCTTTGGGAGCAGGACAGCGGACGCTGGGTCGGTCTGATCTTTCTTTCTGCCGCCGCCTTTCTGTGCCTGCCGCGCATGTTTCAGGTCATGGTGGTCGAGAATGCCGACGAACAGCACCTGCATGTCGCCAGCTGGGCCTTCCCGCTTTACCTGCTGCTGATGAGCCTTTTCGTCGTGCCCATCGCCGTGATCGGGCTGGAGCTTTTGCCGGCAGGCAGCAACCCTGATCTCTTTGTGCTGACGGTGCCGCTGGATCAGGGGCAGGGGGGGCTGGCGGTTTTGTCATTTCTGGGCGGGTTGTCGTCGGCCACGTCCATGGTGATCGTGGCGACACTGGCGCTGGCGACGATGGTGTCCAACAACATCTTCGTGCCGATCTGGCTGCGGCTGCAGGCGACGCAACAGGCCACCATGTCAGGCGATGTGCGCCATGTGATCCTGCTGTCACGACGGATTTCCATTGCGGCGATCCTGACCTTCGGGTTTCTCTATTACCGTCTGTCTGGTGGCGGCACAGCGCTGGCCGCGATTGGTCTGATTTCTTTCACCGGCGTTGTGCAAATTCTGCCCGCCATGATCGGCGGTATTTTCTGGCGCGGGGCCACCGGTGTCGGGGCTGGTTTGGGGTTGATGACCGGGCTGCTCATCTGGATGTGGACCTTGTTCTTGCCCAGTTTTGGTGTGGATGCGGTGATCAGCCAATCGGTGATGGACAGCGGACCATGGGGCCTGCACTGGCTGCGCCCACAGGCGCTGTTCGGCATTACCGGGCTAGATCCGCTGGTCCATGGCATCATGTGGTCGATGCTGCTGAATGCGGCGATGTTCCTCTGCGGGTCGCTCTTCAGCTTTCCGGGCCCGCTGGAGCGTCTGCAAGGCGCGCAATTCGTCAATGTGTTTGATCATTCCACCGCCGCGCCAAGCTGGACCAATGCTTCGACCGGGGCAGAGGATCTGCTGATCATGGCACAGCGGATCATGGGCAGCGCCGAGGCGCAGGCCATTTTTGAGCAGGAAGCCCAGCGTCAGGGCAAGGTGGGATATCTGCCAGAGGTCACACTGGAATTCATCGAACGGCTGGAGAGAGAGCTGTCAGGCTCCGTCGGGGCCGCAACCGCCCATGCCATGGTCGGACAATTGATCGGCGGCAGCAGCGTATCGGTGGAAGACCTGATCGCGGTGGCGGATGAGGCGGCGCAAATTCTCGAGTATTCCAACCGGCTGGAAGCGAAGTCGAAAGAGCAGGAACGCACCGCCCGTGCGTTACGTGATGCCAACGAAAAACTGACCGCGCTTTCGATCCAGAAAGATGCATTCCTCAGCCAGATCAGCCACGAATTGCGCACACCTATGACGTCAATCCGGTCATTTTCCGAGATCTTGCGCGAGGGTGGCACGAACGGTGAAGAACAGGGGCGCTATGCCGGGATCATTCATGATGAGGCCGTGCGCCTGACGCGATTGCTGGATGATCTGCTGGACCTTGCGGTGCTGGAAAACGGTCAGGTAGAGCTGCATGAACAGACCGGCACGCTTGCTGATCTGCTGGACCGCTCGATCAGGGCTGCTGGCCTACATGACGGAGTTCTGGAGATCGTGCGACAATCTTCGGATGAGGGCATCCTGATCACCGCCGATCTGGACAGGTTGGCGCAGGTCTTCATCAACCTGATCTCAAACGCGCGCAAGTACTGCGACGCAAAGGCGCCACAGCTGACGATCCGGGTGGGTCAGGCCAAGGGCCGCCATGTTGTGGATTTCATCGACAATGGCAGCGGCATCGCGGCGGAGCATCAATCGCTGATCTTCGAAAAGTTCTCGCGCCTGTCGGATGAGGCAAAGGCGGGCGGCGCAGGTCTGGGGCTGGCCATCAGCCGCGAGGTGATGCACCGGCTGGGCGGCGATATCGCCTATCTGCCAGAGGCCAGCGGCGCGGCCTTCCGTGTGACGTTGCCGGACACCACGGCGGCGGCGGTGTTAGCCGAAACGTAATCTCTTTGGCGTTATATGCAGGCTTGCGCGCAACCAACTAGCAGGCCCATGGCAATCAGCACCCAGGCGACACTTTTGCGGCGGATGATCCGCCCGCAGGGCGATCCCGTGGCGGATAATCCGCTGACTTCGTCCCGCGCGGTCAGGCTGGCCCTGACCAAGGCCGCGCATGAGAGCATCGGATTGGTGCTGACCGTCACCAGCGTGGCAGAGGCCGAAGGCACGCTGGATGAAACCCTGGCCGCGCTGGATGATGACCTGTTGCTGGTTGAACTGCTGCGCCGCGATGGGCTGGTTGGTTTGGCGGCAATTGATCAAGAGTTGCGCACAGCGATCGTCGAAATGCAGACCATCGGCGCACTGATCCCGAAACCCGCCGTTGAAAGACGGCCAACCGCAACCGATGCGTTCCTGTCCTTGCCACTATTGCAGGCGTTTCTGGGGGCGTTTCCGGCGACAGTGGTTGGTACCTCACTGGACGGATGGGGTGATGATGTGCTGGCGGATGCAAAGATACCGGATTTGCGGACTGCTGGCCTGATGCTGGCAGACGTGCGCTTTCGCACTGTGCAGATGAGCGTGGATTTCGGCGTCGCTGACCGGCAGGGCGTCTTGCAGATTGTCCTGCCAGTCATTGAAATCCCAGTGGGGCAGGGGCTGCCAAAACCATCGCCAGTGGACTGGCACAGCGCGCTGCAAGACAGCGTGATGGAGGCTCCCGCCGGGCTGCGGGCCCTGCTGCATAGGGTCACGCTGCCACTGGCGGCATTGCGCAGACTGAAGGTGGGGGATGTCTTGCCGTTGACGGGTTGCACCGTGTCATCCGTCAGGTTGCTTGCCGCAGATGGTCAGACTGTGGCGCAGGCAAAGCTGGGGCAGATGGGCGGCATGCGCGCGCTGCGGCTGGAACCACCGCCCGCCCCGCAACTGACAGAACTTGATGCAGGCAGTCCCCCGCCAGAAAGTGAAATGCTATTGCCTGAAACAGAGACCTTGGAGGGGTGGTCAATCGCCGACGATACCAAGGACGTGTCGGATGACACGGCCCTTGAGGCTGATCAGATGCCTGAGGAAACCCTTTCACCCGATCTGGACATCGGCTTTGCCACGATGGCGATGGATGATCTGCCTGACGACTAGCCTGCCAGATGGTCAAGCTGCGGGCGCATCCCCGCCAGATCATACCCGGCGGCGGCTGTGGCGGCGATGATTTCATCCGTTGGCAGCTCGCCGGCCTGACCCAGCGACCAGACGATGGACGAGCGCGTGCCAGAGGCGCAATACGCCAGCACCGGGCCACCGGACTGGTCCAGCGTTGTCTTTTGCAACTGCACCATGTCCATATTCAGCCCCTGATGTGTGACCGGATTGATCACAAAGGTCAGCCCTGCCGCCTTTGCTGCCGCCTCAATCGCTGCTGCATGGTGGCTGGGCGGGATTTCCGCATCAGGCCGGTTGCAGATAATGGTCGTGAACCCGGCCTCGGCGATGGAGGGAATATCCTCTACCGCGATTTGCGGGGAAACGGCGTAGGTCGGGCTGATCTGGCGAATATCCATGGCCGCAGGTTTAGACCGGCTGTGGCGAGGCGTCCAGCCGGTTGCGCAAACCCGGCGCCAAGCCCATGCCGATCAGCATTGCCAGCAGGAACAGCCACCCGCCCGTACCACCAAAACTCAGCGAGGCCATGGCAGGCCCAGGGCATAGGCCTGACAGCCCCCAACCCATCCCGAAGAGTGTCGAACCGACCACCAGCTTTCGCCCCAACCGCGGCTCTGGCGGCGGGGGGAAGCTTGCGGCCAGCACAGGCTTGCGCCCATGTGTCACCCGCCACGCAATCGCCATCGGCACGATCGCACCGCCCATCACAAAGGCCAGCGTCGGGTCCCAGTCGCCAAAAATATCGAGCCACCCCTGCACCTTGGTCGTGTCCGTCATGCCAGAGATCAGCAATCCAAGCCCAAAGAGCGCGCCCACCAGAAGGGAAACAGCCGCCCGCATCAGATCACCCCCAAGAGATGTTTGAAGATCACCACCGTCAGACCACCGGCACCGATATAAAAGGCCGTCGCGACGATACCGCGCAAGGACAAACGCGATATGCCGCAGACCCCATGTCCTGACGTGCAGCCATTGGCGACACGGGTGCCAACACCGACCAGCAGCCCGGCGATGATGATGACCGCCCAGTTCGACGTCAGATGGGTTTGCGCACCGCCCATGGCAAAGGCGGCCACGGCAGGCACCAGCACCAGCCCTGCGATCAATGCCGCGCGTTCCGCCCAGTCATGGCGTCCACTGCCATCGACCAGCCCGCCGACAATACCGGACGCCCCCATGATCTGCCCGTTCACCAACAGGTAAATGGCCGCAGCCGTCCCGATGAGCCCGCCGCCGGCGAGCCCCATGATCCAGTCGATTGGCATGATGTCTTGCTCCGTGAGTGGTGATCAAAGACCGTTGATCGGCACTTTGAAATAGCGTTGTCCGTTGTCTTCGGGTTCTGGCATGTGCCCCGCGCGCATATTGGTTTGCAACGACGGCAGGATCAGGCGCGGCATCCCCAGCTTGGCATCACGCGCTTGGCGCATGCTGACAAACTCTTCCAAGGGGCGGCCTTCGCCGATGTGGACGTTCAGGGCCTTTTGTTCGCCGACGGTCGTTTCCCAGGCGAATTCGTCGCGGCCCGGCGCCTTGTAGTCATGCCCGACGAAAATGCGCGTTTCATCTGGCAGTGACAGGATTTTCTGGATCGAGGCATAGAGATCTTCGGCGGACCCGCCGGGGAAATCACAGCGGGCCGTGCCGAAATCCGGCATGAACAGCGTATCACCCACAAACGCCGCATCACCAATGACATAGGTCAGGCAGGCAGGGGTATGACCCGGCGTATGCATCACATCGGCGCGCATCTGTCCGATGTGAAAACTGTCGCCATCCTCAAACAGCGCATCAAACTGTGACCCGTCGCGCTGAAACGCTGTGCCTTCGTTGAATACTTTGCCAAAGGTGTTCTGCACGACGGTGATATGCGATCCGATCCCGATCTTGCCGCCCAAACGTTCCTGCAAATAGGGCGCAGCAGACAGGTGGTCGGCATGCACATGGCTTTCGAGGATCCATGCGCAGGTCAGTCCTTCAGCTTGCACCCAGTCAATGATCTTATCGGCAGAGGTCGTATCGGTACGCCCGGCCGCCTGATCGTAGTCGAGGACGGAGTCGATGATGGCGCAGGTGCGTCCTTCTGGCGCGCGGACGACATATGAAACGGTGTTGGTGGCCTCGTCGAAGAAAGCTTTCACATCGGGGGTCATCACGAATCTCCTTCACCGGTCAGGATAGTCACTTTCAAATACATTTCAATATTGGAATATCAAAATGTATTTGATAGGATGCAAGCATGAATGAACGCATGGACACACTGGTCGATCCGATGGAGGCCGCGGCAGGCGAAGCGGCAGAGCTGCTGAAATCGCTCGGCAACCCCGGACGCCTGCGCATTCTCTGCGCCCTGGTGCCCGGCGACAAAACAGTGGGGGAACTGGAAGCCGCAACAGGCGCCAGCCAGTCCTACGTCTCAGGCCAATTGCTGCGGCTGCGGGCAGAGGGTCTGGTCGCATGCGACCGCGAGGGGCGCAGCATGCGTTACCGGCTCTCCGATCCGCGGGTGCGCCCGCTTCTGGAAAGAATCTACGAGCTGTTCTGCCCTGATATGTAGGGTTTCAGCTCGGCTCGGGCGACCTGCCTGCGGTGCACGGCGTCAGGCCCGTCGGCCAGCCGCAAGGTCCGCAGATGGGTCCATTGCCGGGCAAGTGGGGTATCCTGTGACACACCGGCAGCGCCGTGCATCTGAATGGCCATATCCGTGATGTCCAGCGCCACCTGCGGTGCAACAACCTTGATCTGGCTGATCCACGGGGCCGCCGCGCGGGCGTCGCCCTGGTCCATCATCCACGCCGCTTTCAGGCACAACAGCCGGGCCTGTTCGATGTCCATCCGCGCTTTGGCGATCAGGTCGAAATTCTCTCCCAGTTGCGCCAACGGTTTGCCAAACGCCTCTCGCGCAACCGCGCGTTCACATAGCATCTCAAGCGCCTTCTCGGCCTGTCCGATCGCCCGCATACAGTGGTGAATACGCCCCGGCCCAAGGCGGCCTTGCGCAATTTCAAACCCGCGCCCTTCGCCCAGCAGCAGGTTTTCGGCAGGCACGCGCACATCGTCATAGCGGAAATGCATATGACCATGGGGGGCGTCATCATGGCCGTAGACCTCCATCGCGCGCAGCTTGGTGATGCCGGGGGTATCGGCAGGCACGACAATCATCGAATGTTGTTGATGTTTTGGCCCGTCATGGGCCGTGCGCACCATGACGATATGGACCGCACAGCGCGGATCACCGGCGCCGGTCGCCCACCATTTCTGGCCATTCAGCACATAGTCATCGCCATCACGCACGCAGCGCATCGCGATATTCGTCGCGTCAGAGCTGGCTACGTCAGGTTCCGTCATCAGATAGGCTGACCGGATCGTGCCGTCCATCAGCGGCGTCAGCCAGCGCGTTTTCATGTCCGCGGTGCCGTAGCGGGCGAAAACCTCCATGTTGCCGGTATCGGGCGCGTTGCAGTTAAAGACCTCGGCCGCCAGATGCGACTTGCCCATTTCCTCGGCCAGATAGGCGTATTCGACCGTGTTCAGCTGCGGCCCGTCGCGGAAAGTGTCCCAGAAATTCCACAGGCCCCTCTCCTTCGCCTTTGCTTTCAAACCTTCAAGAATTTCGGTTTGGCGGGCTGTAATTTCCCAACGATTGCCGACATCAACCTCGGCCAGAAAGGGCGCGTCCATCGGCGCGATCTCATCCGCGATCATCGCCTTGACGGCTGCAAGCACCGGCTGCAGCCGCTCTGTCTGTCCCAGATCCATGGTTGTCCTCCCGCAATCTGACCACATCGTGCATTGCAGGGGCGGGGTGTCAATCAATGGGTTGCGCTGTCGCTTGCCAGCGGCGCTAATGGGTGCATGCAGGATGCCGCTGAAAATCTGGGGATGAGCCTTGCCGCCTTGGACGGCTATCTGTCGACCGTGCTGGATGATTTTGGCACTTTGCAAGAGGTGACGAAATTCGGCACCGGACAATCCAACCCGACCTACCTGCTGACTGCCGACAGCGGCAAATACGTGCTGCGCAGCAAACCACCGGGCAAGCTGTTGCCGTCTGCCCATGCGGTTGAGCGGGAGTTTCGCGTGATGCACGCGCTTCGGCACAGCGCCGTGCCGGTGCCTGACGTGCTGCATCTGGCAGAGGCTGAAACCTCGCCCAGCAAGCGCGCCTTTTTCATCATGCGTTATCTGCCGGGGCGCATATTCTGGGACCCGGCGCTGCCAGAGAGCAACCGTGAGGAACGGACCGCAATCTATGATGCGATGAACACGACGCTTGCCGCTTTGCATGACGTGGATGTCGTTGCAGTGGGTCTGTCGGATTACGGCAAGCCGGGCAATTATTTCGCGCGTCAGTTGGAACGGTGGAGCAGTCAGTACAGGGCCTCTGTCACGGCACCCAGCGCAGAGATGGCAGAGATCATGGCATGGCTGGCCCGGCACATGCCAGCAGATGATGGGCAAGTGTCACTCGTCCATGGTGACTGGCGGTTGGACAATATCATGATCGCCCCCAACAGGCCCGCCGTCGCGGGCGTGCTGGATTGGGAACTGTCGACCCTTGGCCATCCGATGGCTGATCTGGCCTATCAATGCATGCAGTGGCGGCTGCCCAATCAGGGGGATATGCGCGGGCTGGCCGGTGTGGATCGTGCGGCCCTCGGCCTGCCGTCAGAGGCGGATTATGTGCGTGCCTATGCAGAGCGGCGCGGGTTGGGTGCGGTCAGCGACTGGCCATTCTACCTTGTCTTTGCATTCTTCCGGCTGGCCGCCATTCTGGCAGGCGTTGCTGCGCGTGCCGCGGCGGGCAATGCCTCCAACCCTGTGATGGCGCGCAAATACGGGGCCGCGGTGCCGGTGCTGGCAGCGATGGCCGTTGACGTGATACGCGACGGGGCGGACTAGCCCAGCATAACGCCGATAATCACGGCCATCAGACCAATCATAGAGATGAAGAGCGCGATCAGATTAATCGGCAGGATGGCGGATACCTTGGCGCGCAACGCCTCATCAGGCAGCTTGGCGCGTTTCGCGCGCGTCACCGCGACAATGCTGTAGACGATGCCACACAGGCCAATCGCCGACAGCGCCGCACCGATCCAGATGACAATATCCATGCCCACTCCTTGCTTTGCGGGCAGGTAGCCTGACCGGCCCGCCAGCGCAAGGGTTGCAGGGGGGCAGGGCAAGAGCTAGGGAAAGCGAAAATGTATCAGGAGAGCCGCCATGAACGATTCCGTGACCGACACCGCCAACACCGTCGCCGGGCAAGAACTGCGCCAGTTCGTGGAACGGTATGAGCGGCTTGAGGCCGAAAAGAAGGACATCGCCGACGCCCAGAAAGAGGTAATGGCAGAGGCCAAGGGTCGCGGTTATGACGTCAAGGTGCTGCGCAAGATCGTGGCGATGCGCAAGCGCGACGCTGACGATCTGGCAGAGGAAGAGGCGGTACTGGATATGTATAAGGCCGCCCTGGGCATGTAGGCCCGCGTGCTGGCCTAGCTGAATGGCATGACCAGCGTGACACCATCCATTTCTGATATCTCGGCCAGGTCATCCTCGTAATTCTGGCTGAGGACCGCGACCATGTCTGCGTCAAGCTCCGGCAGCTCGATCTGGTCTTCGACCAGTTCCGGTTTGGCGTAGGCCTCAAGCGCGTCAGCGATGATGTCCTGACGGGCATGCTGGTCGCGGGCGCTGCCATCCTCCAGGGTTGCTTTGACATGGCTCAGCCCCTCTGGGGTCAGCACATGATCCAGCAGGTCATAGCGACCGGCCACTTTTGCATCAGGGCTGGTGCCGCTTTGCAGGCGGATCAGTTCTTCCCAGATCAGCGGCGTATCCTCGTTGCACCAGACATATAGGTGCGCGTCAGGTGCGGCATGTTTGATGCGGGCCACGGCATCTGACCAGAAAATCTCTTGCGGGGTCAGCATGCCCAGATACTGCGGCAGGGTCAGACCCTCTGAGCGTCGCACAGTGTCCTGCAGAAAGCTGGCAGGGTTGCGGATGCTGAAGAACAGCGACAGGTCATCGCGGTGGAATATCCGTTGCAGGCTGCGCAGTTTGATGTCGATCTGGGGGTAGAATACGCCGTGGTCAAAAATGCGCTTGGGGATGGCGATGAAATTGTCATTGGTCATCACGATGCGCCTGATGCTGTCGTCCTCGACAATGGCATCAATCAGAATGTCGCGGGTGTCGGGCTTGGGCGAGGCCCCGTCAAGCTGCTGGACAGTATCACGTAAAAGCTTGCGATATTTGCCCGGCCCCGGCACCGCGATGCCCTGTTGCAGCAGGCTGTCTGCATCCTTGAAGATCGATTTC
>JAHDGO010000462.1 GCA_020627605.1 Yoonia sp. | reverse complement strand
CATGAGGGTATTTTGTCAGGTTTTCAGAGCCTGATTCGGTGATCAGCACCTGATCCTCCAGCTTGATGGAAAAATCACCACCCTCAGGGCTGACCAGCGCCTCGACACAAAGTGTCATGCCCGGCTGCAATTCGTAGTCAAATGCCCCCGGCACCATCTTGCCCGGATATGCCACCAGCGGCCATTCATCACACAGCCCCACGCCATGCATCAGGCAACCGTATTTCTGCTTTTGGTACTGATCGGGCAAAACGTGGGTGTTGTGGCTTAACCATTCGATGTTCACACCGGGTTTGAGCATTTCCATATTGTGTTCAATGTGTTCCACGCCGATCTTCATTGCCTCGATCATATCCGCACGCGGTTTGCGGTCACCGATCCACCATGTGCGGCTGATATCGACGCAAATGCCGTAAGCCCCTACCAGATCAGTATCAAAGGCCACGATTTCATTGTTCTGCACGATACGCGGGCCGCATTCCTGAAACCACGGGTTGGTGCGTGGGCCAGAGGACAGCAAGCGTGTCTCAATCCATTCGCCACCGCGCCGGATGTTTTCGGCATGCAGGACGGCCCAGATATCATCCTCTGACATATTGCCTTGCGGCACGCCTGCGCGCGCGGCGTCTTCCATGGCATAGCATGCCGCCTCGCAGGCATGGCTGGCGCAGCGCATGGCAAGGATCTCATCAGGCCCTTTGATGCTGCGCGCTTTCTCTGTCAGCTCTTCGCCGGGATGCACGGTGAACCCCACGGCCTCCAGCGCACGCAGCCCGTGCAACATGGGTTTGTCAACGCCAATCACCATATTGCCGCCGCCGTGTTCGGCGATCAGGTCGCGGACCTCATTTGCGAAATTATCCGCAGCCGGGGCCAGCTTGTCGCCGCGATCAAAGTAGAACAGATCGGCGCCTGTGCGTTGCTCATTCACCAGCGGATTGAATTTCGACAGGAACATGGCGTTCTTGTAGTCCCATACGACCATGTAGCCGTCAGCACAGACCAGACAGGCGCGAAACGGATTGTGGGTGTTCCACAACTGCATATTGGTGCTGTCAGTGGCATAGCGGATGTTGAGCGGGTCAAACATCAGGATGCCGCCGTAGTCGCGCGCGTTGACGGCATCCACCAGCCGCCTGTGACGCCAGGCGCGCATGGCAGGCAGGTCCGGCAATGTCAGCCCGGCCGCTGCCCATTCGCCATAGGCCAGCTGCGTCGGGCCGATTTCCATCCGGTCCTGATCATTGGGTGTGCCATCGCCCAGTGTCGCGCCGCGTGTCGGATCGATTTTGCGGTGGTCGCGATAATGGGTGTTCATGGCGCAATCCTCGGGTCCTGATGGTCCGAGTATTGGGGGCCAAGCCCCGTTTTACATGTCAGATTTCGACATCAGTCGCTGTCGGATAGGCCAAAAACGGCACTACGGCATGCTGACCATCTGGCCCGTGCCGAAAGAAAGGAGCGCACCAAGGCCTGCCGGACCACCGAAGAGTGTGAAGAGAACGAAGACCACAATGATGATGCCATAGGCCCGACCGATGGACCGCAAGAACCCCGTTGCCGGGCTACGCCCGCGCGATGTTGGCGTCGGCGAAAGGGGCGCCGGGGCGGGCGGCGTGACCTTTTGCTTTGCAGCACCCCACGGCGTTGCCTCTGGCGGCGGGGCTGGCTGCT
>JAHDGO010000461.1 GCA_020627605.1 Yoonia sp. | reverse complement strand
GACGCGCCGCCCGTACAGCGGCAGTTGGATGTCTCGCTGACCATGCGCCAGTCACTGCGCAAGATTTAGCTGGCTGTTGACTGACCCGGTTCAGACTTTCGCGCCTGCGAAAAGAGCGGTAGATGCCCAGCCAACGCGTGCAATTCACACGCAGCAATCAACAGGACACCCATGTTTATCGTCACCCTGATCGCCGCACCTGACACCCGCAACCTTGACGGCGCACTTGTCGAAAGTCTGCGCAACGCCTGGGGCGGGGGTGATGTCGTCTGGCTGGCCGTGGATGAAGCGGCGGAATTCGCCATGCCGGCAGCGCCGGACAACCAGTGGGACGTCTGGGCCGATCTGCAAAGGGCCTGCGTTGATCTGGTGGTGCAACCGGCCGAGGGTCGCCGCAAAAAGATGCTGCTGGCCGATATGGACAGCACCATGATCCGTCAGGAATGTATTGACGAACTGGCCGCAGAGGCCGGCGTCGGCGCCCGCGTGGCCGATATCACGGCCCGCGCAATGAATGGTGAGCTGGATTTTGAAGCTGCCTTGATTGAACGCGTTGGCCTGCTCAAGGGTCTGCCCGAAAACATCATCAGCAAGGTCATCGCAAACCGCATCACTTATATGCCGGGCGGTCATGCGCTGGTCAGCACGATGAAAGCGCAGGGTGCCTATGCCGCGCTGGTGTCTGGCGGGTTCAGGGCCTTTACCGCGCGCGTTGCGGCGGCGCTGGGCTTTGACGAAAACCGCGCCAACACGCTGCTGGCTGCGGACGGCAAACTGACCGGCGACGTGGGTCGCCCGATCCTTGGCAAGGCTGCCAAAGTGCAGGCACTGGAAGAGATCACGGCCCGCCTTGGACTGACAGAGGCGGATGTGCTGGCGGTTGGTGACGGGGCCAACGATCTGGGCATGCTGGGCCGGGCCGGTACAGGTGTGGCGCTGCATGCCAAGCCGACGGTGCAGGCCGAATGTAATATCCGCATCAACCACGGCGATCTGACGGCGTTGCTGTACCTGCAAGGCTATACACGGGACGATATCGTGACCTAGGCTCGCCCCTATGCCTAACGGCACTATGTCAGGGCGAGGTAGCGGAAAGGATTGTGTGATGCGGATGGTACTGGCAGCCCTTTTGCTGTGTCCGGCGACGGCGATGGCGACGGTCACCGGGGGCGGCATCGTGCAGCAGGACGGCAATGGTCGTTTCGTCAAGCTGGAGACTGATACGCCATTCACCGTGGGGGCGGATAATTTCAACGACGACAATCTTTATGCCTTTGACGAAAACCAGAACATCGTTCTGACTGTCCCGATCAGGGTTGATATCGGGGATGCTGACGGCGTCTTGCCGCAGGGGACAGAGGTGGCGAGCCATTACGTTTTCTTTGACAGCCGGGAAAGCGAGCATATCGGTTATGTGGATTTTGACGCGCCGATCCTGGGCATCGCCGCGCGGCAGGACACGATGGCCGCCACGGACTTTCTGGCGAATACCTCTGTCACCTATGTATCGACGCGGCTGCGGGGGCTGGAAAGTGGGGATATCGTCTGGATTGACCGCGATGATCCGAACCGTTTGTGGGTGTTCTGGGCTGGCTGGTCGCCGGGTGACTACATCCGGGTCTTTACCGAGCGTTCGGTTGGCGCATTGATGATGTAGGCTTGCACATGCTGCACGCGCCGGGCCAGATA
>JAHDGO010000026.1 GCA_020627605.1 Yoonia sp. | reverse complement strand
GCGCTCAGCATTTCGCCGAGTTGGAAATCTGCTGGTGCAGCGAAGCCATAATCGACGAGAGCAAACCACATCGCGCGCAGCCGATCGGCGGCTCCGGTCTGGTTTGCGGCCGCCCCCATCATGGCCGCGTGAATATCGCGTTTGATATCCAGAAAGACCGACAGCAGAAGGTCCTCTTTGGTGCGATGGTAGCGATAGATGGTCCCGACGCTAAGCCCCGCGCGCTCTGCGATCTTGTTGACCGAGACAGCGGTCGATCCTTTTGCTGCGACCTCCGCAACGGTTGCGTCACGAATTTCGCGGGGTTTGTCACCAATCTTCGGACGCGCCAAACCTGTCTCCTCTTGCGATCCCTGGCAAATATCAGACCCGGAATAGGTCTTGCACAAGCTATATACAGCGTGCTTGAAAGATGATAGATGAGCAAGTGCTCATTAACTCTATGACAGCCCCCAGCAAGGAGCCAGATATGTCGAAAGTCATCCTGATCACCGGAACGTCCTCCGGTCTCGGCGTTAGCATTGCCGTTCAGGCCGCCAAGGCGGGCCACACGGTTTACGCAACCATGCGCAATTTGGCGAAGCGCGACACGCTTGATGCCGCGGCAAGCGCGGCGGGCGTGTCTTTGAAGGTTTTGGCACTTGACGTGCAGGACGACGACAGTGTGACGGCCGCGGTTGATGAGATCATTCAAGCCGAAGGGCGGATCGATACGCTGATCAACAACGCAGGTGCTGGTTTCGTCCGCACGACAGAGCAGGCCAGTCTGGATGACATCAACTGGGTGATGGATGTGAATTTCACCGGTGTCGTGCGCTGCACGAAGGCCGTGATCCCGCATATGCGCAAGGCGCGCGCGGGGCATGTCGTGACGATTTCATCTGTCGGCGGGCTTGTTGGGCAGCCGTTCAACGAGATTTATTGCGCCGCCAAATTTGCGGTCGAAGGATATACCGAGGCGCTGGCCTGCTATGTGACCCCGAACTTCGGGATCCACTTCACAACGGTCGAACCGGGCGGCATCCAGTCCGAATTTGCGGCCAACGTCATGAAACATGTGCAAGAGACGGGGGGCATGTTGGAAGACGAATATCTGCCGATCTTGCAGAAGTATGTTGCGGGCGCACAGGCGCGGGCGGATGGCAGCGATATCTACCAAACTGCCGATCAGGTGGCCGAGGTTGTGATGCAATGTGTTGAAGCGGCAGAGCCGCCGGCTAAAATGGCCGCCGGAGGTAAGTAATGTCGAATCAATCCCTGGGAAACCGGGTTCAGGCCGCGCTGACCGAGGCTGTGAATGCCCGTGTGCTGCCAGACGATGTGCAAATGACAGCCGAGAAGCTGTTGGCGCGCCTGCAAAAGCCGGTGCGCCTTGCGCTTTTGGGACTGCCGCAGTCGGGAAAGTCCACCGTGCTGAACCTGCTGGTGGGCAGCGATCTGTTGCCAGAGGGTCTGTCACTGCCAAGTCTGCAGCTGACCCATGGCGAGGTTGCGACCGCAACCTGCACCCTGCCTGACGGCAGCAAACAGACCGTCGAGGGTGCCGATCCAGAAGCGATTGCGGCCCTGTCCCCGGTTTTTGTCGATATGCACCTGCCATTGCCCGCCCTTGGCAAGATTTCCGTGCTGGAGGTTGTCGCCCCCGACGATATCACCGCACAGCAGAAGGCCTCACAATGGGCTGCCAAGCGCAGTGACATTGCCCTTTGGTGCACGCAAAGCTTTACCGCGACAGAACAGCAGATCTGGTCCCCGATGCCTGATGTGATCAAGGACCATGCGTTGTTGATGGTCACAAAGGCCGATGTGCTGGACGATCAGGGTGCCCTTGCCGCGACGCTGGATCACCTGCGCAATACAGCGCAGGACGAATTCAATCAGGTCTTGCCGATCGCCACGCTCAGCGCGCTGGCCGCCCGTTTGCCGGACGGCACGGTCAACAAGGACAAGATGCGCGGCAGCGGTGGATCAGCCCTGATTTCTGCGGTTCTGAAACAGGTCGAAATGGGTCGCCAGTCGGCAGTCGATCAGGCCGATATCCTGTTGGCCCAGCATGCCAGCTTGCTGGCGCAGGACGCCGCGCCAGAGGCAGAACCAGAACCAGAACCAGAAACACCGCCACAACCGCCCGCACCTGAACCTGCAGCGAACCCCGTTGCCGTTGCACCAACGCCGCCCGAGCCGGAAACAGCGCCAGGGGCGGCAACACCGGCACAGCCCAGTGCCGCCGTGGCAAGGTTGCGCGCCATTGCAGAGCGTAAGGCGCAAGAGGCCGCAGGGCCTGCGCCGGAGCCGCAGACAGAGCCAGAGGCCGCGCCAGCGCCGGTGCAGCCCGTGGAAGAGGCCTCAGCAAGCTTGACGGCGGCACCCATGCCCACACCGGTCAGCCCTGCGACACGCGCCGCCTACGAGCATGTGATCGCCCGTCTGGCCGCACAGGCGGATGCACTGAAGGCCGCGCTGGCGGAAAGCGGCGCGTCAGAGGTGATCGCCCTAACCGTTGACGAAGTGCAGTGGGTCACTGACTATCTCAACGACAACGGCGACGACATGGATCCCTCCATTCAGCGCGCCCGCGACACGGCCTTTGATGCGGCTGATCTGGTGCAGCTGATGCAAATGGAAAAGCGTGACAGCGCGGCCCTTGAAGCGGTGGGGCTCATGCTCCAGATTAAGCAGGAGTTGCAGGCGGATCTGGCGGCCTGAGTGGTGTAAATCTGCAACTGCGCTACGGCCAATGTCACAATTTTGCCCTGCGGGTCTGTTTCCTATATGGCAATAAAATCAGTGGTATTCACTGTGTTTGACGATGACGCCGATGCCCGCAAGGGCGGTTTGAATGATGATTGAGGACGGACAGGAATGAAGATGGAAGAGCTGGCGAAAGGCGACGGTTTCAAAGTCCCCGCAGCACACCACCCGTTCATGCGGCACGGCTTGGAAAAGCTGGAGGGTTTTCACGACGACGTCACCGATCTGGAGGCGACGCTTTTTGATGTCGTGAAACTGGGCGGTCAGGATGCCGACAAGAAATCAAACAAGCTTATCAAACAGTTACGCGCGTTTGAACCAAGCATCACGATGATCGGACAGATCAAGGCGGGCAAGACATCGCTGGTCAACGCAATGATCGGACGGCCCGATTTGCTGCCTGCTGATGTGAACCCGTGGACCTCGGTTGTGACCTCTTTGCATCTCAATGCCCCGTTGCCGGATGATGCGCCGACCGCCAGTTTTCAGTTCTTCAGCCAGGGCGAATGGGACCATCTGGTGGAGAATGGCGGTCGAATCGGCGAATTGTCCGCCCGTGCCGGGGCCGATGAAGAGCTTGATAAAGTCCGCGCGCAGATCGCAGAGATGCGTGAAAAGACCAAAATGCGCCTTGGGCGCAAGTTTGAGCTGCTGCTGGGACAAAAACACAATTACGCCGAGCTGAACGACGATCTGGTGCAGCGCTATGTCTGCATGGGCGACGATTTCGAGGATCTTGACGAAGAGGACCAGCAGGGTCGCTTTGCCGATATCACCAAATCCGCTGATCTCTATCTTGATGCCAAGGCGATCCCGGTGCCGCTGTGCATCCGGGATACGCCGGGCGTCAACGACACCTTCATGATGCGCGAGCAGATCACCATCAACGCCCTGCGCGAAAGCCGTATTTGTGTTGTGGTGCTGTCGGCCCATCAGGCGCTGAGCTCGATGGACATGGGCCTGATCCGCCTGATCTCGAACGTGAAAGCGCGCGAGGTCATCATCTTTGTGAACCGGATCGACGAATTGTCTGATCCGGCCGCGCAGGTCCCGGAAATCCGCGACAGTATTCTGCAGACGCTGGCCGACAACAACGGCCCTGAAAACCCAGAGGTCATTTTCGGCAGCGCCTATTGGGCCAACATCGCCCTTGGCGAAAGCATGGACGATATCGTCGACGACAGTGCCGAGGCCATGTTCAACTGGGCCGAGGTCGCATTGAACGTGGATGCCGGCAGCATGGAGACCAATGAAATGGTCTGGCACCTGTCAGGTGTGCCGCAGCTGTATCGCGCTATCTCTGAACGGATTGTCGAGGGCCCCGGCGCCGAGATCATGACCGCATCGCGCAAGCGTGCCCTGAACCTTGTCGGGGGCGTTCGCGCCTCTAGCGCGGTGGTGTCCATGCGTCTGGACGGCGACACACTGGAGGTGATGGCGCCGCAGGCATTGGACAGCCATCTGGACAAGCTGGAGGCCGAGAACCTCAAGTTCCTCAACGACCGTCTTGATATCGTGTTTCAGCAATTCGGATCCCGTGTGGATCAGTCGCATAAACGTTTTCTTGACCGTGCGCTGGAATCATTGCTGCAGCATCTGGAAACGAACGGCGAAGATGAAATCTGGCAATACAGCCCCGACGGACTGCGCATGTTGTTGCGCACCAGCTATCAGGTGATGCGCCGCAACGTGTCGTCCACCTGCCAGCAGGTTTATGGTGCAGCCGCCGATGATCTGGCGGAAACCTATCGTGCGGCCTTTGGCGTCGCGGTGGAAAACTTCACCATCACACCGCCGGATGCCCCGGAAATTCCCGCCCCTGTCTCTTTGGGTCAGACCATCGCGCTGGATCTGCAGACATCATGGTGGAAAGGCTGGTGGAAGCGCCGCAAAGGCTATCGCGCGTTCGCCAGCGGTTTCTACGACCTGATCGAGGCTGAAACTGCCCCCATCGTTGATGAGTTGAAGGTCCGGCAAGCCGACGACATCCGGGCAACCGCCGTCGCTGAACTGACCGAATTTATCGCTGAGCAGCGCGCCCTGTTGCAGGACATCAGCAATAAATCCGAGATCGACATGAATGATCTGGAAAACATCTTTGGCATCAAGGCCCAGCAAGAACGTGATGAGCTTTTCGAATACATCTTTGAAGAGCTGCGTGACGCCGCCCCTGCCGCCTACAAAGAGGATGGAGCCGCCTGATGATGACCGCTGACACCTCGCTGCGCGGGCGCAAGCCGCGCGTTGCCCTGATGGGCGAATTCAGCGCCGGCAAAAGCACCCTGTCCAATCTGCTGATGGGGGCACGCCCGCTGCCGGAAAAGGTGACAGCGACGCGGCTGTCACCCGTCTGGATTTCCTATGGTGATGACGCGCCTTACCGCGTGGACATGGATGGCACGACAGAACCTGTATCGCTGGAACAGCTGGAAGGTATCCCGGTTGACGAAACCCGCGTGATCCGCCTGTTCATGCAAAGCGATATCCTGCAGGTCTGCGACCTGATCGACTTTCCCGGCATCTCTGACCCGAACATGGCCTCGACCGTCTGGGAACGTATGCTGAGCGAGGTTGACGCTGTGATCTGGTGCACCCATGCGACCCAGGCTTGGCGTCAGTCAGAGGCTGCGGTCTGGGAGACCATGCCGCAGGCCGTGCGCGACAATTCGATCCTGCTGATCACCCGCTACGACAAGCTGATCAATGACCGGGACCGGTTGCGCGTGCTCAAACGGGTCAAGCGCGAGACTGCGGGCCAGTTCGGCGCGGTTTTCCCGGTGTCCCTGTTGCAGGCCATTCAGGCTGGTGAAGACTATGAATTGTGGGATGCCAGCGGTGCCGGGCCGTTCACGCAGCATCTGATCGACAGCATCGAAACCCTGCAAGACCTGTCATCGCGCACGGATGAAGCGCTTTATAACTATGCTGATGACACGCCGATCCCTGCACCTGTCGTGACACCCGTCATGCCCCGCCGGGTTCAACGCCAGACGGATACGCCGCGCCCTGCAAGGCCAGCAACCCCGGACGATGGCAACCCGACCCCTGATGCCCCGTCTGGGCAGATCATCAGGACATCCTGATCCCTGACGACTCGTCATGTTTTACAGAGGCAAGATTTTCACGTAGGGAAGTCTTGGGACAAAACTGGTGGGTGAAACATGGTTATTGAAGAGTTGGACGCATTGCGCGGTACATTTGCGAATTGCAAGACATTGGCCTTTGCCGATTTGTCGACGCAGATGATCCTTGTGACAGATACAAATGCAGATTTGCCGCGCGAGGCGCTGGACGGATTATGCGCAGAGGCTGCGCTGATGCTGGGTGCAGGCGACAAGGTGGCGCTGGGAGAAACATCAAGCGAGGCGGCACTGGTCGCCAGCAAGGACGCGCTGCGGCTGTTTGTCCGCGCGCAGGATGAACCAAACGATGTCTTGTGCTGTATCTGCACGCCAGAGCTTGACGTAGAGACATTTCTGATTGATGCCCGAGATCGGCTCAACCGCATGAGCCGCGGCAACTGACCGCCCAGCAATTTCAACGAGATACAGACACATGAACGACCTGGCCGCCTTATCACAGAAGATCGCCGCACTTGCCGCGACGGACGTGGTGTTTGAACAGGGCGCAAGGGTGATCTCAATCGGTGGAGAGCCGGGCCCGCTTGCGGCCATTCTGGGCGTCATTGACGATACCATTCTTGAGCGTGAACTGGAATTTGATGCCGACGGGCGGATTTTTCGTGTTGTTGCGGCTGGCCGGCGGCTGCGGGGTATTTCAGCCGTCAGCGACCCGCAGGCAGAAACCGTTGTCGGGGAAACGCTGTCACGTGAAGAACCCGCAGTGCTGGATGCCGCCAAGGCCGTCCTGACGCGGGCCTGCGACGCGGCGAACAGGCTGAGCGTGCGCAGCCTGCCGCCAGCACCATTTGGCAAGGGTGGCGAGCGTGGCGTCTCTGCCATGGGACTTGCCGAGCTTTGGGAGGTGGACGTTGACACGACACCTCAGCCGCCCTTTGCACGTTTCGCCAAGATCGCGCGCGGTGCAGCGACCGCGATGATCCACCTTGAAGAGGGTGAAGTGCTGGAGCAGAAAGGCGACGTTGCCCCCCTGCAAACCATGCTGGAAACCCAGGTTTCGGCGTTTTTGGCGCGGCAGGACAAGCTGCGTCGCGTCACAGAGGGGCCGCAATTCATCTGTCTGGACAGCGCCATGGCTGACGGCAGTTCAACCACGCTGGCCCTGTCAGATGACAGTCTTGTGCTGCTGAGCCACGGCGCAGATGCCATTCCTGCGTTGCACCGGGCGTGGAAGGCCCTGTTGGGCTGATGCATCCGGCGGCCCAATCCGCCCGACCCGCCGCGTCATTCTTTGACGGATTTGATGAATGCAGCTTTGCCGCACCGGATGGCGAGGTGTTCTATCGCATCGCTGGAACGGGTGCGCCTCTGGTCCTGTTGCACGGGTATCCGCAAACCTCGGCCATGTGGCATGCGGTGGCCCCTGTTCTGGCCGAGACCTATCAGGTGATCTGCCCTGATCTGCGCGGCTATGGCCGATCGCATAAACCGCCCACAAGCGCTGATCACGCGCAGGCCTCTAAACGTGCGATGGCTGGGGATGTGCTGGCGCTGATTGACCATCTGGGCCACGACCGTTTCTTGATCGGGGCACATGACCGTGGCGGTCGCGTCGCGCACCGGCTGGTCGCGGATCACCCGGAAAGGGTGATCGCATGGTCAGTCCTTGATATTGCGCCGACGCGCGAGATGTATCGCGACGGCAGCAGCCAATTTGCCCATGCCTACTGGCACTGGTATTGGCTTACCATTCCAGCGCCCTTTCCCGAAACGCTGATCGGGGCTGATCCGGATTTCTACCTTTTGCAGAAATGCAGCGGGATGGGCAGCAAGGGCATGGAACACTTCGCAGCACAGGCCCTTGAGGAATACCTCACCTGTTTCCGCGATCCTGCCGCCATTCAAGGGGCATGCGAGGATTATCGCGCCGCAGCTTCGATCGACATTGCCCATGACGACGCCGAGACTGGCAAAGTTGCTGTGCCTTTGCTGGCACTCTGGGGCGCTGACGGGGTGATCGAGGCGCATTTTGATTGCCTCGCGCTTTGGCGTGAACGGGTAAAGGACGTGCAGGGCCACAGCTTGCCCGGCGGCCACTACCTGGCGGAGCAGTCACCAAATGCGGTGCTGGACGCGTGGTTGCCATTCTTTGCCAAGGCGATGCAGCAGACCTAGGTCAAGCGCGCCGGAAATCCTTCTGCCCGCAGGTCAGTGTCCAACAAATCCTCAAGCAGTTTCACGATCATCGGGCTTTCGGCCTCTCCCCCATAGGCCGCGCGTGCGGCCACATATGTCTGTCGCGTGGCTGATGCGAGCTCCAGCGGGACCTCAAACTCCCGCCCGAATTCCATGGCGAAGCCAAGGTCCTTGAGCGCAAGGTCGATGTTGAAGGCCACGTCATAGGACCCATTCAACACCAGCGCCCCTTCGGTTTCATGCACAAAAGAGGTGCCGGATGAGGCCTTGATCGCATGCCAGGCCTGCGCCAGATCGAGCCCGCCGCGTTTGGCAAGCATCAATGCCTCGCCGCAGGCCTTCAAGTGGATAAAGGCCAGCATGTTGGTGATCACCTTGATGATGCTGGCCGACCCAAGTGGGCCCATATGAAAGACCTGATTGCCCATGGCCTTCAGCGCAGGCAGATGCAGGTCGAACATGTCCTTTTCACCACCTGCCAGCATGGTGATGTTGCCTTGGGCGGCAAGGTGGACACCGCCGGTAACGGGCAACTCCATCAGGCGCACGTCATGCGCGGCGGCCTTGTCTGCAAAGGCCAGCACCTCGTCCCGGCCCAGCGTCGACATTTCGATCCAGTGGGCGCCGCTGCCCATGGCGGGCAGCATTTGCGCGGCGACCCTTTCCGACACAGCGGGGGACGGCAGGCAAGTGATCACATGATCGACAGCCGCAGCCAGTTCTGCGGGGCTGTCGGCCCAGTTTGCGCCTGCGTCCAGCGCGGCGCGTGCAGCATCCTTGTTGATGTCCGTGACGGTGACGTCAAATCCCCCGCGCAACAGGCAAGCTGTGCAATTCGCGCCCAGATTGCCCTGCCCGATGTAGCCGTAGTGCATGCCGCAATTCCTATTTGAAGTAGATGTTGTAGTCCTTGCGGATCGCCTGATCGAAGGCCGGATCAAAGTTGATCTGCGCCTCTGCGAGGATCTTGTTTTTACGGGCAATCGCCGCTTCGATCAGATCGGGACGATCCGCCTCGTTCCATTCCTTGGGGCTCATCCGGTTGCCCAGCGTGGGATAGATGTATTCAGTCTGCATCAGCGCAAGCGTCTGCTCAGAGCCGAGGTAGTGGCCGGGCCCGTCCAGACAGACAGCCTTCATCGCCTCGATACTGGTGCTGTCCTCTGTCACATCAATGCCGCGCACGGTGCGCAGCACCTGCCCGATGATATCGTCACCAAGGACCAGCGACTCCAGACAGAAGCCAAGCAGTGAGGCGTGCATCCCAGCGGCCTCATAGACCATGTTCAGGCCCGACAGCCCGGCGAGCGTATTGGTCATCCCCTGTTCCCATCCAGCCTGCATATCCGGCATCTTGCTGTCGGATATCCCGCCGGCGGCACCACCGGGCAGGTCATAGAACCGGTGCATCTGGGCGCAGCCTGCCGAAAGAAGCGCCTGTTCGGCTGATCCCCCAGACATCGCCCCGGTACGCAGGTCGGACACAAATGGCCACGTGCCAAAGACAGCCGGATGGCCCGGCGCCATGGCGTTGACATAGACGACACCGGCCAGACATTCGGCCACCGCCTGCACGATGGTCAGCGCGATGGGTGCAGGGGCGGTTGCACCGGCCTGTCCGGCCGACAGCAAAAGCACCGGCATGCCTGCGCGAATGCAGGCCTCCATCGCGGTACAGCTTTCCTCGGCAAATTTCATCGGTGGCACGACAAAGCAGTTGGAGTTTGAGATAAACGGACGCGCGCGCCATGCCTCTTCGCCGCCTGCGATTTTGTGGATCAGCTCCATCGCGGGTTCCACATGGGCGGGTTCGCTGAACGAGGTCCCGATGTGTTTCGTGGTGCCGGCCGTACAGGCATAGATGGTGTTGAGGTCCATTTCGAGGTTGTCGGGAATGTCCCGACAGACCATGGCGCGCTGAAAGAAATGGATGTTGTCGAGCGCATGGGTGATCTTGGCCGCATCATGCAGGTCCTGCGCGGTGCTGTCACGGTAGGTGCCCGTCGCCAGATCTACGATATGGACAGCGGCCCCGGCTGTGCCGAAATGGACGTTGCTGCCCGTCAGATGCAGATCATATTGTGGGTCGCGCCCGTGCAGGGTGATATTGCGTGCCGCTTTGGCCAGCATGTCCTCGACCAGCGCACGGGGGAAGCGGATGCGCCCGTCATCGCCCTGAATGGCACCTGCATCAGTCAGGATTTTCACACCAGACGGCGGCGCCTGTGACAGCCCGATCTGTTCCAGCGCATCAAGTGCTGCATGGTGAATGCGCTGCACGTCGGCGTCCGACAGGGGCTTGTATTGTCCGCCCGGCAAGCCCGGCCTGACGGGCCGCATGTCCTTGGCAAGTGGCGCATTGCGCAGGGCCACGCGGGCAGCACGCCCACCGCTGCGGCGCTGTCTTGGCTTGTCATCATCCAGCATGGGGGACCCTCCTGTCAGGCAGAGTATTCTATGCGGCCAGCAGCCGTTCAATCGCGTGTGCCGCTTATTATTGATCGGAATGACCGATTAGTGCAGGATTGAACCCATGCAGATTGAACTGATTGAAACCTTTCTGGACCTGTGTGAGACGCGCAGCTTCAACCAGACGGCAGAGCGGCTGGACATCACCCAATCCACCGTCTCTGGCCGCATCAAGGCGCTGGAGGCCATCATCGGTGTCCGCCTTTTTCAACGCTCGCGCGCTGGCACGGCGCTGACGACGGAGGGGCTGCGGTTTGAACCACACGCGCGTAGCCTGCGCTACAACTGGGTCACCGCGTTGAATGCCACACGCGATGTCGCTGACTCTGGCGTGACGATGCGGGTCGGGTTGCAGCATGATCTGGTTGGCATCGGAATCGACCGGCTGATCAGCGCATTCAGGGCCGCACTGCCGCAGACCGCGTTCTTGCTGGAGGCGGATTACTCTGCACAGATGTGTACAGATTTGACCTCGGGCGCACAGGATGTGGCGGTGCTCTTCACGCCCAAGCCCGGCCCCGATCTGCATTTTGAGACTTTGGGCGAGGTGGCATACGTCATGGTGTCTACCCAAACCGCGCGCCTGTCAGAGGTACGGCGTGACAGCTATATCCTTGCCAACTACGCCCCGGCCTTTGCCGCCAACCATGCTGCCTTGCTGCCGCGACTGGCGCAGGTGTCACTGTCCATCGGGCAGAACGCGGCCATGGTGGATCTGCTGACATCGCTCTCGGGCACAGCCTATGTCATGCGCCATTCAGCGCAGGCGCTGGTGGCGGCTGGCACCTGCGCGATTGTCACCGATGCACCTGTCATCAACCAGCCGGTCTTTGTCGGGCTGAACCTACGCAACCGTCATCGCGCGGCTTACCGCCGTTTGGTGGGCTTATTGCGCGATCACTACGGGCCGAAACGCTAGATCAGGCTGCGGCTGTCCCAGACCTGCGCCATGTAGCCCTTGATCGTGCGGTCAGACGAAAAGAAGCCCGATCCGGCGATGTTCTGCAGCACCATTGCGTCCCATTTGGCCGTGTCGCGATAAGTCGCGTCGACCTCTGCCTGCGCGGCGAGATACGCGTCAAAGTCTGCGGCAACCAGAAACGGGTCGTGATGCCATGTGTGGTCGACCAGTCCGTGATAACGGTTGGGGTTTTCCGGGCTGAGGAGACCCTCGGCGATCGCCTGCAGCACGTCCTGCAAGGCATTGCTGGCCAGAATGGCGCTGCGGGCGTGATCCGGGGTGGCGGCGCGCGCTGCGGCCTCTGCCGCTGTCATGCCAAACAGGAAGAAGTTGTCGGCCCCCACATGCTCTCGGATTTCCACGTTCGCGCCGTCCAGCGTGCCGATGGTCAGCGCGCCGTTCATTGTGAACTTCATGTTGCCGGTGCCGGATGCCTCTTTCCCCGCCGTCGAAATCTGTTCTGACAGATCAGCCGCCGGGATCAAGCGCTGCGCCATGGATACGTTGTAGTTGGCCGGATAGACGATTTGCAGCAGATGCGCCGTCATCGGATCATTGTTGATGGTTCGGCCCACGTCATTGATCAGACGGATAATCTGCTTGGCCGTGTGATAGCCGGGCGCAGCCTTGCCACCGAAGATTTTAACGCGAGGGGTCCAGCCAGCACCGGGGTCGCGCCGGATCGCCTGCCAGCGGGCAATCGCCTCAAAGATGTTCATCAGCTGGCGCTTGTATTCATGGATACGTTTGACCTGCACGTCGAACATGGCGTCAGGGTTGATCACTTGCCCGGTCTCGCTGCGCAGCCAGGCGGCAAAGGTCTCTTTATTCTGGCGTTTCGCCGCGCGAAGACTGCTGTGCAGATCAGGATCGCCTGCGCCGTCACGTAGTTGCGCCAGCCTGTCCAGATCACTTTCCCAGCCTGCTCCGATCTGGCCGGTGATCACCTGCGACAGGCGCGGATTGGACAGCCGCATCCAGCGGCGGGGGGTGACACCATTGGTCTGGTTCAGAATACGGCCCGGATAAAGGTCATGCAGATCGGCAAAGACGGTATCTTTCATCAGGTCGGTGTGCAGCGCCGAGACGCCGTTGACGTGTCCCGCCATGACAAAGGCCAGCGTGCCCATATGGACCTGATCGTGGTACACGATCCGCAGATGTGGGGCGCAATCCGTGGCAGCGGCATGGGCTGCGTCAATGGCTTCGATAATCTGCATGTGACGCGGCAACACCCGCCCCATCAGCCAGGTTGACCAGCTTTCCAGCGCTTCTGGCAACAGCGTGTGATTGGTGTAGTTCAGCGTGCGCCCGGCGATGTCGCGGGCAGTGTCAAAATCCATCCCGTGATCATCGACCAGCAGGCGCATCAGCTCTGGCCCGGCAAGCGCGGGGTGTGTGTCGTTCATCTGGATGGCGATCTTTTCCGGCAGCAGCGCCAGATCGTCATATTCCGACAGGAACCGGCGCAGGATGTCCTGCAGCGCGGCAGAGGTGAGGAAAAACTCCTGTTTCAGCCGCAGTTCCTTGCCGCTGTCAGTCGTGTCTTCGGGGTAAAGGACGCGCGACAGGGTCCGCGCCAGCGCCTCTGGCGCGGCGGCCGCAGTGTGGTCGCCTGAATTGAAACGCTCCAGATCGAAAAGCTGCGTTGGATGGGCACCCCATAGGCGCAGGGTATTGGCCCAGCGCCCCTGCCAGCCGACCACCGGGGTGTCATAGGCGCGCGCCAGTACCGTCTCTGCAGGGTGCCAGACAGGTTTGCCGTTGTCCTGCGCCACATGCCCTTTGAACGGAATAGTGTAATGCGCCTCTGGTCGCTCGAACTCCCAGGGGTGGGGTTGGGTCAGCCAATCCTCCGGCGTTTCGATCTGCTGGCCTGCGGCGAACCGCTGGCGGAACAGCCCGTGTTCATAGCGGATGCCATAGCCATGAGCGGGGCAACCCAATGTCGCAAGGCTTTCCAGAAAACAGGCGGCCAGTCGCCCCAGCCCGCCATTGCCCAGCGCGGCATCAGGCTCATCAGCGATCACATCATCCAGCGCGACGCCTTCGTCGGCCAGAACGGCGCTGATCTGGTCATGCAGGCCAAGGTTGACCAGCGCATCGTCCAGAATGCGCCCGATCAGAAACTCCATCGACAGGTAGTAGACCCGCTTGCCCTGCGCCTCATAGGTGCGGCGAGTGGCGGCGAACCAGCTGTCAACGATCAGGTCACGGACCGCATGGCTGACCGCCATGCGCCAGTCATAGAGACTGGCATGTGCCTTGTCCTTGCCGATGGTGTAAGTCAGGTGACGGTTTATCGTCTCGCGCAACTCATCAGCGGTGATCGGTGTGACAGCGTTCATCAGCGTCCTGTCCTTGGTCATTCACGAAATGCGTCCGCCACAGGCAACAAGGCCAGTGTGACAGCGCCCTGACCCTTTGCCACTCTTCAGCGACATTGAAAAGGCAAAGTCGTGTTTCTGTCAGGGCAGGGCTGCGTCAGGTGATGACATCAGGCCCGTCGCGCCCGGTGATCGCTGGCAGATCTGACAGGGCGAGGGCAGCAGCATTGACCGTGGCAAGCACATCTGCGGGATCAAGAGCAAAGCGGGTGGGGTCTGTTTCCGGCTGTTCAAGGTAAAGCCTGATCGTCGCCCCGACGGTGCCGGTGCCAGACAGCCGGAACACCGCCCGCGCGCCACTGTCAAAGCCGATGCGCAGACCTTGTGCGGATGCGTGGCTGCCGTCTACCGGGTCGTCATAGGCAAATTCATCTGCCCAGGCGACGGTCTGCCCGGCAAATGCCTGCCCCGGCAGGTCGGTCAGCCGCGCGCGGATGCCATCCATCACAGTGTTGGCCCTGGCGGCATCGACATCCTCGTAATCGTGGCGGGTGTAGTAGATGCGCCCGTAGGTCGACCACAGGTCCGTCATCAGTTCCTGCACTGACTTGCCTGTGACGGCGAGGATGTTGAGCCAGAGCAGCACAGCCCATAACCCA
>JAHDGO010000025.1 GCA_020627605.1 Yoonia sp. | reverse complement strand
CAGATCCGTGAAAGCACGGCGATGCTGGTGAAGTTCGCCAAGCAGTCGAATGTGACTATTTTCCTCGTCGGCCACGTTACCAAGGAGGGCCAGCTGGCCGGTCCACGGGTGCTCGAACACATGGTCGATACGGTGCTTTATTTCGAAGGAGAGCGCGGGCATCAGTTCCGCATTCTGCGCTCTGTCAAGAACCGGTTCGGCCCTGCAGATGAAATCGGCGTCTTTGAAATGACCGGCAAAGGACTGGCCGAGGTCAAGAATCCCTCTGCCCTGTTCCTGTCCGAACGCGGCACCCCTGCCCCCGGATCGGTTGTCTTTGCAGGCATCGAAGGGTCCCGCCCCATGCTGTGTGAGATACAGGCACTTGTGGCACCTTCGCCACACAGCCAACCACGCCGATCCGTGGTCGGATGGGACGGCGGCAGGCTCGCCATGATCCTTGCTGTCCTCGAATCCCGTTGCGGTGTGGCCTTCACCGGTTTGGACGTTTACCTCAACGTAGCAGGGGGTTTGCGCATCTCTGAACCGGGTGCGGACCTTGCGGTGGCTGCGGCCCTCGTCTCTGCGCGGGAAGACGCCGCATTGCCTGCCGAGGCTGTCGTTTTCGGAGAAATCAGCCTGTCTGGCGCGCTCCGTCCTGTGGTTCAGACGGAAAATAGATTGAAAGAAGCCCAGAAACTTGGTTTTACCAGTGCGATCATCCCGCATCAGGCGAAACAGCCCGGTGTGTCAGGTCTGGGTCTGCGTCATGCAGACGATCTGGCGGGATTTGTAGAAGAGGTTTTTGGCGCCAGGTAGCGCCACGCGCAGGAGACGGACCATGGAAGGTTTCACACTCGTCGACGCCGGTGTCGCAATCATTGTGCTGCTGTCAGGCGTTCTGGCCTACAGCCGCGGCTTTGTCCGCGAGGCGATGGCCATTATCGGCTGGATCGGTGCCACGGTGGTTGCCTTCATCTTTGCCGATCAGGTCGAACCACTGGTCCGGCAGATCCCGGTGCTTGGCGAATTTATCGGCGATAGCTGCGAACTGGCGATCATCGCCGCCTTTGCGGCGGTCTTTGCTGTCGCACTTGTTGTGGTTTCGATCTTCACCCCGCTCTTTTCATCCGTCGTCCAGCGTTCTGCCCTTGGCGGCGTTGATCAGGCGCTTGGTTTCTTCTTTGGGGTCCTGCGCGGTATCCTGTTGGTCGCGGTGGCCTTCTTTGTCTACGACACGATCTTTGCCAGCCAGGCGTTCGCCGTCATCGACGACAGCCGCTCGGCCGAGGTATTTGCCCAATTGACTGGCCAGATCGAGGAACAGAACCCCGAACAGGCGCTGGGTTGGATCACAGAACAGTATCAGCAACTGGTCGGCAACTGCGGCGCCCCTGCCCAGTAAGTTCGCCATCTTCTATTGAGACACAGGCCGCAGCACCCGCTGCGGCCTTTTGTTTTGCGACACGTGTGCGACAAATCGAACTTTCCCGGCCGCGTGTCATGATCGTTTCGTGACACCAAGCGGCTGACACTCTAAGAGGAACATATCTCGCGCAATCGGATTCGGAGCTGCCCCCTTGTCCACCCAGATGCCCCCCGCCCATCCCTTCGACGATGACAAATTGCGAGAGGAGTGTGGCGTTTTCGGCGTTGTCGGTGTCACAGATGCCTCGAACTTTGTCGCGCTCGGCCTGCACGCCCTGCAACATCGCGGGCAAGAGGCTGGCGGGATCGTCACCCATGACCCTGAAACAGGTTTCAACCAGCAGCGCCGCATGGGGCTGGTGCGCGACAACTTTACCTCTGCCTCCATGATGGAACGGCTGCCCGGCTCAATCGGGATCGGGCATGTGCGCTACTCCACCGCCGGGTCAAAGGGCCAGACGGCGATGCGCGATGTCCAACCCTTCTTTGGCGAATTCGCCATGGGCGGCGCTGCCATTGCCCATAACGGCAACATCACCAATGCGATGTCACTGCGGCGCGAACTGATCGAACGCGGTTCGATCTTCCAAAGCTCCTCTGACAGCGAATGCATCATTCATCTGATGGCGCGCTCCATGGGGCGCAATATCCCTGACCGCATGGAAGAAGCACTGCGCAAGGTCGAGGGCGCGTTTTCCATCGTTGCCATGACCCGGACCAAGCTGATCGGCTGTCGTGACCCGCTGGGCGTGCGTCCGCTGGTGCTGGGCAAGATCGGCGACGGCTGGGCGCTGGCGTCGGAAACCTGCGCGCTGGATATCATCGGGGCAGAGTTTATCCGCGAGATCAAACCGGGTGAAATGGTCGTCGTCACTGACAAAGGCGTCGAAAGCCATTTCCCATTCCGGCCCAACCGCTCTCGCTTCTGCATTTTTGAGCACGTGTATTTCAGCCGCCCTGACAGCATCTTGGGGGGCCGGTCGGTCTATGAAACCCGCGAAAACATTGGCCGAGAACTGGCCAAAGAGGCCCCGGTCGACGCTGATCTGGTCTGCCCGGTTCCCGACAGTGGCACGCCTGCGGCCATCGGCTATTCGCTGGAATCCGGTATCCCCTATGCCATGGGCATTATCCGCAACCAGTACATGGGCCGAACCTTTATCGAACCCACCGAAAGCATCCGCAACATGGGTGTCAGGCTAAAGCTCAACGTCAACCGCGCGCTGATCAAGGGCAAGCGGGTGATCCTTGTCGACGACAGCGTTGTGCGCGGCACCACCAGCCGCAAGATCAAGGAAATGATCCTTGATGCCGGCGCGGCAGAGGTGCATTTCCGCATTGCGTCCCCGCCGACGGCTTGGCCGTGCTTTTATGGCGTGGACACACCGCAGCGCGAAAAACTGCTGGCAGCGACCATGTCTGAGGAAGAGATGTGCAAGCATCTGGGCGTCGACAGCCTGAAATTTATCTCGCTTGATGGTCTCTACCGTGCCGTGGGCGAGGCCGGGGGCCGCGATGCCAAGGCCCCCGCCTATTGCGACGCCTGTTTCTCTGGCGAATATCCCGTTGCCCCTTCTGACATGATCGAACAGGGGTTCGAGGCGAAGACAGCGGCGGAATAGATCATGGCAACCGTCATTCACCACAACCCTGACTGCGGCACCTCGCGCAATGTGCTCGCCGTGATCCGCGCATCTGGCACGGAACCCACAATTATTGAATACCTACAAGCCGGATGGACGCGCCCGCAGTTGCAGGCGCTTTTCGCAGCTGCCGGGCTGGCACCAAGAGAGGCGTTGCGCACCTCAAAATCCCCGGCAGAAAAACTGGGGCTGACCGACCCGGCTGTCAGCGACGATGCCTTGCTGGATGCGATGGTTGCCCATCCCGTCCTGGTCAACCGCCCGATCGTCTGCACCCCCAAAGGCGTCGCCTTGTGCCGCCCGTCAGAGGCTGTACTGCCGCTTCTGGAAATTGCGCTGACCGCCCCGGTTTACAAGGAAGATGGCACGCTGATCGTGGCCCCCTGACCTCGCAAAATCGTGAGGTCAACTTGCTGCCGTGACACTGCGTCATTTCGTCAGCACCCCCCTTTTTCATACTGATAATCTCTGGCAAGAGCGCGGCAGAAATCGAACAATAATCGACGCAGTTACCCTTATGTCAGACGCAAACAACGCCCTTGCGGGCGCAAATGCCACCGTGCCCGATGCAATTGAAATGCGCAGCCTGTCCCTGATCGGCGTCATGCAGGCGCAGGACGGCCCCGCCGCCCTGTTGCGGTCGGCCCGTGGCCAGATCGCCCGCGTCACCGTGGGCGCAGAGGTTTTTGGGGTGCAGATCACCGCCATCGGCGAGGAAGAGGTGATTTACACCAACCGCTGGGGGCAGAGCGAGACACTCAGCATTCCCGGACAGTCCTGACCCTTGACCTCTGCCCCGGTTCGGCACATGACGCGAACCATGACACAGACCGTATTGATCACCGGCGCATCGCGCGGCCTCGGGGCCGCATTGGCCAAGGCCATGGCCCCAACCCACCATGTGATCGCCGTCGGCAAGACCGTCGGCGCGCTCGAAGAACTGGATGATGCCATTCAGGCCACTGGCGGGCAGGCCACGCTGGCACCAATGGATATTACTGTTGATGCCGCCATGCAGCAGCTTTGCCGGGGCATCTTTGACCGCTGGGGCAAGCTGGACCTGTGGTTGCATACCGCGATCCACGCGGCCCCGCTCTCGCCTGCCGGGCATATCGGGCCGAAGGATCTGGCCAAATCCATGGCCGTCAATGTCGAGGCGACCGCGCGCCTGATTGCCTATATCAGCCCCCTGCTGGGTGCGGATGGCAAAGCGGTCTTTTTCAATGATCCCCGTGGTGGCACGCCGTTTTTCGGCACCTATGGCGCAACAAAATCGGCGCAGATGGCCATGGCGCGCAGCTGGCAGGCCGAAACCGTCAAAACTGGCCCAAAGGTGCAGATCGTGACGCCGGAACCGATGCCCACGGCGACGCGTGCGCGGTTCTACCCCGGCGAGGATCGCGCGGCACTGACAGACCCTGCAAAGGAAGCCGCGCGCCTGCTTGCCCTTATCACCGATGCCACCTGACGGCGTACTTGCCCAGCCGCCTTGCCTCGCATAGGAACAAGGCAAGCGACAAGGGGCAGGTATGCGCATTCTCATCACCAATGACGACGGTATCAACGCGCCCGGCTTGGCCGTTCTGACAGGCATCGCGGCCGAGATCGCTGGTGATGATGGCGAGGTCTGGACCGTCGCACCTGCATTCGAGCAATCCGGCGTCGGCCACTGCATCAGCTACACACATCCGACGATGATTGCGCAGCTGGACGAACGTCGTTTCGCCGCCGAAGGCTCCCCCGCTGACTGCGTGATTGCAGGGCTTTATGACGTGATGGCCGGCAATCCACCTGATCTGATCCTCTCTGGCGTCAACAAGGGCAACAACGCTGCTGAAAACACGCTTTATTCCGGGACGATCGGGGCCTGCATCGAAGGCGCGTTGCAGGGCGTGCGGTCTATCGCCCTGTCGCAATTCTTTGGGCCAGAAAACGCCAAGCTTGATGACCCGTTCGAGGCCGCTGTGGTCCACGGGGCCGCGACGGTGCGCGCCCTGATGCAGGATACGCTCTGGGACGATGCAGCTTACAAACTGTTCTACAACGTCAACTTTCCCCCTGTTCCGGCCAACGCGGTCAAGGGCATGGCCGCGACCACGCAGGGCTTTCGCCTGAACACCCGGTTCCGGGCAGAGGCGCAGACCTCCCCCACCGGGCGCAGGTTCCTGTGGGTGCGGGGCGGACCACAACACGAACCCACCGCCCCCGGCACAGACGCGGCGGCAAACCTCGACGGCTATGTCTCGATCACGCCAATGCGCGCTGATCTGACCGACTATGACATGGTCGCCACGCTGGAGGACGCGCTGAAGTGACCTTTGATGCGGCCACCAAGATGCAGTTTCTTTACACGCTGCGCAGCAAGGGCGTCACCGATGCCGCCGTGCTGACCGCGATGGAAAGGGTCGACCGCGCCGATTACGTCAAAGGCACCTTCGCCGACCGCGCGTATGAGGACATGCCACTGCCGATTGCCTGTGGGCAAACGATCAGCCAGCCCTCTGTTGTCGGTTTGATGACGCAAGCATTGCGTGTCAGCGCCCGCGACAAGGTGCTGGAGGTTGGCACAGGCTCTGGCTATCAGGCCGCGATCCTCAGCAAGCTGGCACGCCGGGTCTATACTGTTGACCGCTACCGCCGCCTTGTGCAGGCCGCGCGCACCGTCTTTGAGGCCAATGATATCACCAATATCACCGCGTTTACCGCCGATGGCAGCTATGGTTTCGAAGAACAGGCCCCTTTCGACCGTATCCTGCTGACCGCCGCCGCAGAGGACCCGCCAGGTCCGCTGTTGGCGCAATTGCGGGTGGGCGGGATCATGGTTTTGCCTGTCGGTCAGTCCGATGCGGTCCAAAGCCTGATCCGCGTCACCCGGCTTGAAACAGGCTATGACTATGACGAATTGCGCGCCGTGCGCTTTGTCCCCTTGCTAGAAGGGCTCGGACAAGAGTAAACTGCCACAAAATATAGTATGACCCCACAACAATCGGGGCTTCGGGCACGAGGAGCGGTAACGATGGCAGACAGGCAGCGATCCATAAAACGTATCATGATGACAGGGGTGGCGTTGACGGCCTTGGCCGCCTGCGACGGGTTCGATCCTGATCTGCGCGACATCGGCAATGGGTTTGATACCTCTGCCGCAGTGCAGGACCTGCCCGGTCGGCCCCGCCCGGATGATCGCGGCGTTATCTCTTACCCCAACTATCAGGTTGTCGTCGCCCGGCGCGATGACACCATCCGTGCGATCGCGATCCGCCTTGGCCTCGATGCCAACGAACTGGCCGAATACAACGGGATCGAACCCGATGTGATCCTGCGCCGGGATGAGGTCATCGCCCTGCCCACCCGCGTGGCAGAGCCATCACCTGCAACGGGGGCACTGACAACCGGACCGATCCAGCCGCTTGATATCTCCGCTGTGGCCACAACGGCGCTTGACCGCGCCGATGCCAGTGGCACGGGCACTGTGGCTGCCACGCCGCTGGCGCCTGCGCCAGCAGCAGCCACGGCACCACCTGCCGTTTCAGGGACGGAACCCGTGCGCCATCAGGTCAAACGTGGTGAGACAGTCTTCTCCATCTCGCGGCTCTACAACGTGCCGGTGCGCAACATTGCTGAATGGAATGGTCTGGATGCCGCCTTCACAATCCGCGAAGGACAGTTCCTGCTGATCCCGCAAAGCGGAGATACACCACCACCGGTCGCAGCTGTCGACGTCAGCAGCGCACCGGGCGAAGGCACGCCAACGCCGACACCACCAAGTGCGGCAACACCGCTGCCCGTGGTGGCACCGCCTGTGCCGGTGGCCGATATCACACCAGAGGCCCCTGATCTGGGGGCTGAGGCGACTGCGCCAGCACCGGAACCTGCATCGACAGGCGCGCGCCTGCAAATTCCGGTGCAAGGCGCGATCATCAGGGCCTATGCGCCGGGATCAAACGAAGGCATCGACATCGGTGCGGCCGGTGGCACGGACGTGAAGGCCGCTGACAGCGGCACAGTCGCCGCCGTGACCAGCGACACCAGTGGCGGGTCCATTGTTGTGATCAAGCACAGTGACGGGTTGCTGACGGTCTATACGCAGATGGACAATCTGACGGTGGAAAAGAATGACAGCGTCTCTCGCGGACAGGTCATCGGCAAGGTCCGCGCGGCTGACCCCAGTTATCTGCACTTTGAGGTGCGGCGCGGCCTGCAGAGCCTTGACCCGACAGATTTCCTGCCTTAAGCGCACATTTGGTCGGGGTGGCTGATTGCCACCCTACCCCAGCTTGATGCCTTTGCGGCCCGCCAGATCGGTGAAATACTGCCAGGCCACCCGGCCTGACCGGCTGCCGCGCGTGGCCTGCCATTCAATCGCCTCTGCCCGCAATGTGGCGTCGTCGATCTCAACACCATAAGCGTCACAATACCCACGGATCATGGCGAGGTAGTCGTCCTGATCACAAGGGTGAAAGCCCAGCCACAGACCAAAACGGTCTGACAATGACACCTTTTCCTCAACCGCCTCAGAGGGCGAGATGGCGCTGGAACGCTCATTCTCGATCATATCGCGGGGCATCAGGTGGCGCCTGTTCGACGTGGCATAAAGGACGACATTGTCTGGCCGTCCTTCGATCCCGCCGTCCAGCACTGCCTTCAGCGATTTGTAATGCGCGTCATCGTGTCCAAAGGACAGGTCATCACAAAACAGGATGAATCGCGCCGCCGCGCCGCGCAGCAGGTTCAGACAGCGACTGATGCTTGGCAGATCCTCGCGCTGGACCTCCACAATCTTCAACGCCGGATGATCCGACGCAACCGCGCCATGGACGGCTTTCACAAGGCTGGATTTCCCCATGCCCCGCGCGCCCCACAACAGCGCGTTGTTGGCTGGCAAACCCGCCGCAAACTGAACAGTATTCGCCATCAAGGTATCGCGGGCGCGGTTCACACCAACCAGCAGCCCGACATCCACCCGGTTCACTTTGGCAACCGGGGTCAGCCGATCAGGATCAGGGTGCCAGACGAAGGCACTGGCGCTGGCAAAGTCAGGTGCCTCTTGCGGCGCGGGGTGCATCCGCTCCAGCGCCGCTGCGATGCGCTCCAGCGCCTCATCGCTCACGTCTTGGGGTCCTCTGGTGCGACCTCTGCCTCTGGATCAAGGTCGTCCTCGTCGATGTCAAAGAGGCTTTCATCAGCACCGATGATGCCTTCCGCCCGCGCGGCGCGATCTTTCTTGCGCTCTACCGCAGCCACCAGATGGATCGAGATTTCATAAAGACCGTACACCACGACAAACAGGATCAACTGCGTTGTCACATCTGGCGGGGTCACCAGCGCGGCCACGATCAGAATGCCGACCACCGCATATTTCCGCGTACCACGCAAACCACGCGAACTGGCCAGACCGGCCGACCCCATCAGGGTAAGCAACACAGGCAGTTGGAAGCAGACCCCGAAGGCCACAATCATTTTCAGCGTGATATCGAGGGTTTCGTTCACCTTGCCGTTAAAGACGATGTCGACCCCTTCATCCGGCAGAGCCGTCCCACCAGAGGCACCCGGCAACAGCTCTGACCCCGGCGGCGGTGGCAGTGCGTCACTCATGATTGCAGAAACGAACGATGGCAGATCGGCAAAGCCAAGAAAGAACGCCATCGCCAGCGGGACCACAATGTAATGGGCGAAGGCCGCGCCAAGCAGGAACAGAACGGGCGAGGCAACCAGAAACGGCAGGAACGCATTCTTTTCATTGCGATAAAGGCCCGGTGCCACAAAGCGCCACAGCTGGTAAGCGATGATCGGGAAAGAAATTGTCAGACCGCCCACAACCGAAATGCGGATCAGGGTAAAGAAATACTCTTGCGGAGCGGTATACTGCATGACCGGGTTGGGATTGCCCAGATTGCGCATGGTGCGTTCAATCGGTTGCAACAGGAAATCCAGCAGCATCCCACCAAATGAGAAGCAGATGATCATGCCAACGAGAAACGCCATCACCGAATAGATCAGACGCGTGCGCAGTTCCGCCAGATGCTCCATCAGGGGGGCGGCGCTGTCCTCGATCTCGTCTTGTGTGCTCATTCCTTGGCCTCGGGTTTCGGGGCCTTGGCGGCTTGTGCAGCCTCATAGGCGGCATCTTCGGCCTCGCGCGCTTGCCGTTCCAGCGCGGCATCGGCCATTGCCTTTTCGATCTTGTCTTTGGCGGCCTGACGTTCGGCTGACAGGGCCTGCGTTTCAGGTCCTTTCGTCATGCCGGTCGCCTCTTTGATCTTGTCAGTGCCGAATTTGGTGGGGTTGGTGGCCGCGCGCAGCGTGTTTGACACATCCTTGACGCCGCTTTGATCGGCCGCGTCATTCATCGCGCGGGTAAACTCGCGCGCCATCATGCGCGCCTTGCCTGTGAACTGCCCCATCGTGCGGAACAGTCCCGGCAGGTCCTTGGGGCCGATCACGATCAGCGCCACAATGCCCACGACGAGCATTTCACCCCAGCTGAGACCAAACATCAGGCAGCGTCCTTTATCTCAGGTCGGCGGATCAGACTTTGTCTTTTTCTTCGGCAGGCGTGACATCCTTGGCGTCCGCCATGCTGTCTTCGATCTCTTGCTTGCCGTCGTCCACGCCTTTCTTGAAGGCGGTGATTCCCTTGCCAACTTCACCCATCAGGCTGGAGATCTTGCCGCGTCCGAACAGGACAAGCACCACAACAGCGATCAAAAGAAGGCCAGGAAGGCCAATGTTATTGAGCATCACTCTCTCCTTGCGCGGGGCATCCTGCCCGCATGCAGTTTCATTCCTGACCTGACAGATAGGCACCGATCGCGGCCAAGGGAAGCACGAATTGCAATTTTCGCGTCAGTCACACCCCTTTTTTATATGGGTTTTCTCTAACATGTGACAAAAACTTGTCAGTTGCCAGAAAAATGGCAAAACTGCCTTCAAAAAGGAACCAATATGCGCCGCGCCGACCGACTGATGCAACTTGTCCAGATCCTGCGCGACGGCACGCTTCACCGGGCCGGTGATCTGGCGCGTGCGACAGATGTTTCACTGCGCACAATCTACCGCGATATGGAAACCCTCGCGGCCTCTGGCGTCCCGATAGAGGGTGAGCGTGGGATCGGTTACCGCGTGACTGCCGCAATCACCCTGCCCCCGCTGAACCTGACCATGACAGAGATGGAGGCGCTGCACCTTGGACTGAATGCCGTCGCCCACAGCGATGATGCCGAATTATCAGCGGCAGCAAGCAGCCTGTCGACAAAGCTCGACGCTGTCATGCCAGAGGACCGCAGCCGCGCGCCAGCCGGGTCAGGCTTTGCCATCTATCCGTTTGCCGATGCGGCACGCGGGTTCCAGCACCTGCCAAGCCTGCGGCAGGCCGTCCGCACCCGGCAAAAGCTGGAACTGGTCATCCTTGATCGCACCCGCATCACGCGGCCCCTGCAGATCGACTATTGGGGGCGGCTTTGGACCTGCGTTGTCTGGTGCGAAACCACCGAAGGTTTTGATGAAATTCGTGTCGACCAGATCACCAGCCTGCGCATTCTGCCCAGCCTGTTTGTTGATGAACCGGGCAAGGCCCTGCGCGACTTTCGGCAATCGCAAAGCCGCTAAAGCCAGGCCGCTGGTGCAATCTGCGGTCGAAAGTAGGCGATCATGCGCAATTGACCCGGCGCGCCTTCGGCCCATGGCGCAACACCGTGCAAAAGATGCCTGTGTAGCAGGATGGCCTGCCCCGGCTGCGCCTGCACCGCGACCCGCGGACAGTCTTCAAACACCTCGCGGCGTGTGGTCTGGTAGATCTCCGTCACATCCACATCGCCCCAGCGATCAGGGGCAATGCCGTCGAATGCGGCGGTAAAGGCGGCCCGCATCATCCTGTGGCTGCCCGGCCAGACCACCAGCGGACTGGCAGCGCAGGCGTTCAGTGGCAGACCCAAGATGAACCCATGCGGTTCACGCAAGTGTCGCCGTCGCGCTGGACCTTCTGGCAACAAGCCATCCACATGGGCCGCGTCGCGGTTGCGCCTGTAACGATGCGCGTCACAGCCCTCATCCGGGTCCTGCTGAGGGTATCCCGGAAAGACAATGGAAAGCTGCGCACGGTGCCAGTGATCCGGGACAGTCACATGCGCCATGAATTGGCCGTCCAGCGGCACGCCGGCAACGCTGCCATCACTGGCGTTTGGCAAGGCATCCACCCCGACAAACCATGTCCGCCCATGGCGCAAATCGCCGCCTTTTTGCAAGACCTCTTGCCCGACAGTCAGCGCCGCCTCGGCCCAGGCCGCCACCTCTGGCGCATGGTCAAAGACGACATAGCCGTCCTGATCCAAAGCAGTCCTTACCACCCAAAGGCCTTGCGCAGCATGTTGAGTGCCACAAGGATCAGGAAAATCCCAAATAGCCGCTTCAGCGGTTTCGGATCCATCTTATGGGCAATGGCAGCGCCCCAGGGCGCCGTGATCAGCGTCATCGCGACGATCAGGGCAAAGGCCAAAAGGTTGACGGCCCCAAAGGTCCACGGTGGCGCATCGGGGATATCAACGAACAAAAAGCCCACAACCGACGGCACCGCGATAATCACGCCAAAGCCTGCCGCTGTCGCCACCGCCCGGTGGATCGGCACGCCAAAAAGCGTCATGGTCGGCACGCCAAAGGACCCGCCCCCGATCCCCATCAGAACGGACAGGAACCCGATCAGGGGTGAGAAGACTGCACGAAACAGCCCACCCGGCATCCGGTTGCCTAGTCGCCACTCATTGCGGCCAAACGTCATGTATAGCCCGATCAGCACCGCTAATGTCCCAAAGATCGCCTGTAACACTGTGGAGCGGAGCGCGGCCACCACCAGCACACCCAGCGCCGCACCGATCACGATGCCTGGTGCCCATGATTTCAGAATGGACCAGTCAACAGCACCCTTGCGGTCGTGCGCCAGAACCGACCTGATCGAGGTCACAATGATGGTCGCGAGCGAGGTCGCCAGACAGACCTGCATCAGTTGCGGGCTGTCGTACCCCAAGGCGGCGAAGACGTAGAAGAAGCCCGGCACAAGCACGATACCCCCGCCAACGCCCAACAGGCCCGCCAGAACCCCTGCAAAAGCCCCCAGCACCAACAAAACGCCGGCCATGCCAGCGAGCACCATCACATTTTCCATGTCTTCCCCTTCAGGCCGCCTGCCGTGTCACATGCGTCAGCGCTGCCAGCATCACCTCTGCCCCAGCCCCGTCAGCATGAGCATGCTCTGACAGATGGCGCCGCCAGCCGCGCGCGCCCGGACGCCCTTGAAACAGCCCAAGCATATGCCGGGTGACCTGCCCCAATCGGCCGCCCTTGGCAATATGGTCGCTGATATAGGGCACCATCAGATGCACGACCTCCTCGGCACTGCGTCCTGTCGGATCATCAAAAATGCGGGCGTCAGCATCCAACAGGATCGCCGCCGGGGTATGATAGGCCGCGCGCCCGATCATCACCCCGTCCAGCCCTTGGGCGAGGAAACCCACCGCCTGATCCAGGCTGTCAATTCCACCATTGATCGACAGGTGAAGATGGGGAAACAACCCTTTCATCTGCAACACCAAATCGTAATCCAGTGGCGGGATATCGCGGTTCTCTTTCGGGCTCAGGCCCTGCAGCCACGCCTTGCGCGCATGAATGGCAAAACGGTCGACCCCCTCCGCAGAAACCCGCGCCAGAAAGTCAGGCAAGACCTGCGCCGGGTCCTGATCATCAACGCCGATACGGCATTTCACGGTTACAGGGATAGTTACAGCATCACGCATCGCCGCCACGCAGTCAGCCACAAGACCGGGGCTTTCCATCAAGACCGCCCCAAAGCTGCCGGACTGCACCCTGTCAGAGGGGCAACCACAATTCAGATTTACCTCGGCATAACCGAAGCCCTCAGCGATACGGGCAGCCTCAGCCAGTTGCGCAGGATCGGACCCACCCACCTGCAACGCCACAGGCTGTTCCGCCGGATCAAAGCCCAACAAGCGATCCCGGTCGCCATGAAGGATGGCAGGCGCCGTCACCATCTCGGTGTAAAGCAGGACATGGCGAGACATCAGCCGGTGCAAATACCGGCAATGGCGATCGGTCCAATCCATCATGGGGGCGACGGACAGGCGCGCTGCGGTGCGTAGCGGGTCGGTGGGCATGCGAACTCTCCAACTGCCGGGCCGATGATGGGCTGCGGTGGGTGTCATAAACGCAGATCAGTGCCAGCGCCAGCCTAGGTGGCTGCAATCCCATAAAACGCTGCCGCCGTGCCACCAAAGACAGCAGGTTTTGCGGCCTGTGGGATCAGCGTCTCATAGGCTGCCATCAGGCTGGCATAATCAGACGACAGGCTATCAACCGGAAAGTTGGAGCCGAACATCACCCTATCAGCACCGAATTGATCCAGACATGTCTCAACAATCGGGCGGATGCTTTCGGTGCTCCAGCCATGGTCGAACATGCCAAGGCCTGAGAGTTTGCAGACCACCTGTGGCCGGTCCGACAGGACCAACAATGCCTTGGCCCAGTCGCGCAGACCTTTGGCACTGCGGTCGTGCGGGCTGCCGGCGTGGCACAGTGCGACGGGCGTGTCGGCTGCGCGATCAAGGACCCGCGCCATGGCCTCATAAAGTTCCGGGATCAACTGCAAGTCGAATGACAGGCCATGTCGCCCGGCCAATTGCAGGCCGGCGGCAAAGCGCGGGTTTGACAGCAGAGTATTCGTGCCTGTCACGGCATCTTCTTCCGGGGCGCGACCGACGATCTGGCGCACCCCGCGCACGGTCGTGAGCGCCTGAAAAGCCTCCAGCTGCGCCGCCAGATCATCCGCGGTCAGATCACAGAAGACGACCTGCGCCATGGGCCAGTCGGGATGGGCGTCAGCGACGCCCTGCACCCATTGCGCCTCTGCCATGGCGTCGGCGGCACCCACCTGAATATGCACCGACCCGTCAAACCCCATTGCATCGCGGCGAAACTCATCCAGCAGATAGTCGCGCTGTATCGGCGTCGGGTCACCGAAAAAGCGCGGCACGCCTTTGGCCATCAGCCAAGGGTAGTCGACGGCCTGCAAATCCCACAGATGATGGTGCGCATCGATCCTCATCCGCTGATCCCCGTGGCCCGTGCGAGGATATCAACCCCTTGGGTTTTCCAGAAATAGAGCAGATCAATAAAGATCCAGTTCTCGGCCAGCTTGTCACCGTCGCGCCGGTAAATATCGATCACCCGGAATTCTGCTGGCACCGTGCCCGCGGGCATCCCCATGAACCCGCCCGTGTGGCGCGCGGTAAAATTGGGCCAGCCGAAAAAACCGCCGTAATGCCCCTCTGCCAGACGCGCGACATGGCCGGTCTTGGTGCGGTCGGTGAAGGCCGCGCGAAACGGGCCGGAGTGCTGTTTGGCATAGCGTTCAATCGTGAAGGTCGCGCCAATCCCATGTGGGCCCCACCACAGCATGTCGTCATGCCATGTGCGCGCCAGCTCTTCCTCCAGCGGCAGGCCAAGGTTCCAGCTGCCCAGGTCACTGATCATGGACTCGATCAGGGCCAGCGTGGTCTCGCCAACTTCGGCTGGC